>JACPFR010000051.1 GCA_016182905.1 Elusimicrobiota bacterium | reverse complement strand
GCGCGGGTGTCGGAGAGGCCGATGCCGACGAACACGGCGTCGAAGTCGCTGAGCAGGTCGGCGGCGGGCACGTCCTTGCCGATCTCCTTGCCGGTGACGACCGAGCAGCCGATCTGGAAGAGGAACTTCATCTCGGCCACGGCCGTGGGCTGGTCCATCTTGTACTCGGCGACGCCGTAGGTGTTCAGGCCGCCGGGCAGCTTGCGCTTCTCGAAGATCGTGACCTGGAAGCCGAGGCGGCGCAGGTAGACCGCGCAGGAGGCGCCGGCGGGTCCCGCGCCGACGACCGCGACGCGCTTGCCGTTGTCGGGGCCCGCCTCGAAGGGCGGATCCCCCGCGGCGTACGCCGCGTCGGTGGCGTGGCGCTGGAGGCGGGCGATCTGGATGGGCTTCTCCTGCCAATCGTGATAGACGCAGGCGCCCTCGCACAGCACCTCGACGGGGCAGACGCGCGCGCAGGAGTGGCCGAGCGCGTTGGCCTCGAGGATGGTCTCGGCCGACCCGAGCGGGTCGGCCGCCGCGATCTGGCGGATGAACCGGGGCACGTCGATGTGCGTGGGGCAGGCCGTGACGCAGGGGGCGTCGTAGCAATAGAGGCAGCGCGAGGACTCGATCCTCGCTTCCTCTCGCGACATGGGACCTTTCAGCTCGGCGAACGCGTCCGCGGGCTTCATTTTCGGCGAGGCCATGTCGTTATTGTACTACTTGAGGACCTGGATGCGTCCCATCGACGGCTGCGGGGTCAGCGCCTTCATGATCGAGCTCACTCCGTCCTTGATGTACAGGGAGGAGACGAGGACCACCGAGGAGAGGAGGATGCCGACGGCGATGTTCCCCTTCTCGAGCTCCTTGCCCTCCTGCATGTGCGAGGTCAGGCGCCCGAACAGGCGCAAGGTCACCGAGATCGAGAACACCGCGAGCGCCATCGAGGCGGCGAGATGGCCCGCCATGCGCGCGATCAGCTCGAGCACGTTGGCGTTCTCCTCAGTCGGGGCCAGCATGTGCATGCGGATCATCTGGATCGAGGAGTCGGTGCCCGCCATCAGGATCTGGGAGGCCGAGAACAGGATCGTGCCGACGAGCAGGCCGACGGCGATGTTGCCTTCCTTGATCTTCTTCTCCATGTCGAAGTCCGGGTTGGCCTTGATGAAGGTCCGGTAGGTCAAGTAGATGACGAACCCGGACATCAGGACCATCAGGAAGAAGTGCATCAGGCTGACGATGACTCGCGTCGCGATCATGTTTATCTCCTAGAAGAACGGCTCGATCTTGTAGCCGTCGCGGCCGTTGAGGAGGTGCATCGTCTCCTCTCCGACCTGCCCCGGCGGCAGCCACGCCGGGCCCGTGGGCTCGACGAGCACGTACTGAAGACCCTGGTACTCGAGGAAGATGTCTCCCTTTTCGGGGATCAGCAGCACCCCCATCAGATAGTGCCCGGGCACGCCGACGCCGACCATCTTCATCTGGGCCCAGTTGGACAGGATGGAGGCCGCCAGGCCGGTCTTGGTGTCGCAGTCGCCCCAGCCGACGAGCACGGCCGTGATCGGCGGCAGGACCCCTCCCGTGTGCTTGTCCCTGAAGACGGGATCGGGCTGCTTGTAGTGCATCGCGGTCTGCACGAAGGAGAGCACCGCCCCGATGATGTCGCCCGAGCGGTACCTCCGCTGGGCCGCGATCTTCTCGAAGGTCAGGGACAGCGGCTTGATCATGGGCGCGTTCTTGCGCACGAGGTCGGGCATGTCCACGGTGACCACGTTGCCCTTCAGCATGCGGAAGCCGCGCGAGCTGAGATAAGCCTTCACGCGCTGGTCGTATTCCTTGTCGAGGGCCGCGATCGCGTTGTCGAGCTGGGCCTGGGACTTCCCCTGCTTGACCGCGAGCTTGAACGCGCTCTGCCGGGCGGTCTCGCGCCAGGCCTTGACCTCGTCGATGCCTTCCTTCGTGTAGCCGAAGGAGTCGTTGTACGGGCGGAAATCCCTCTCCGGGAGCTGATAGGAAATCTCCAGCTTGTCCTTGTTGAAATTCTGGAAGCCGTAGGTCGCGGCGCGGTAGCCGGAGGCCTTCCGGATGCGCTGGAAGGTCTTGGGTCCTCGGCCCGAGGCGGAGATCCCCTCCACCTGCGGCGGCGCGTCATAGTCGTCGTCGGAGTCCTGCCCGTACAGGGCCTGGCCGTCGACCAAAGGGATGATCATGCGGGCTTCCGCCCGCAGGCCGAGGCGCACGGAAAAGACCGCCCCCGTCAACAGGATCAAGTGCCACGCCGCCCCGGGTCCGCGCCAAGACATCGGCGGGTATTTTAGCACCTTGCGGGCGTTCTCAGGCCCTGTTATCATTGACGGCATGGCCGCCTCCGAGCCGGATCCTCTGGTCGGAACCACGCTCGGCCCGTGCCGCCTCGAGGCGCTGATCGGCCGCGGCGGCATGGGCCGCGTCTATAAGGCGCGCCACATCGCCCTCGACCGCGCCGTCGCGGTGAAGCTCGTCGACGCCGGCGGCGCGGGCACCAACGGCGCCGCGGTGCGCGAGCAGATCCTGGCCGAGGCGCGCAGCGCGGCCAAGCTCGAGGACCCCCGCATCGTCGCGATCCACGAGGTCGGGGAGGATCGCGGCATCCCCTACATCGTGATGCAGTGGGTGGACGGCGAGTCCCTCGAGGCGAGGGTCAAGCGCCTCCGGCGCCTCTCCCCGGACGAGGCCCTCGAGATCATCCGGGAGACCGCGTCCGCGCTCGGGGCCGCGCACAAGGCCGGGCTCGTGCACCGGGACATCAAGCCCGGGAACATCCTCGTCGACGCGCGCGGCGCGGTGAAGCTCGCCGACTTCGGCATCGCTCGCCCCGCCGGCGCCGCCGCGGCCGCGGACGAGACGGTCGCCGGCTCCTTCCATTTCATGGCGCCTGAGCAGGCCTACGGCGGCCCTCCCGACCCCCGGTCGGACCTCTACGCGCTGGGCGCGACCTGGTATTACGCGCTGACCGGAGAGCCCCCCTACCCCGGCGAGGCGCTGGACGCGCTGATGCGGCACCGCGACGAGCCTCCCCCCGAGGTCCGGAACCTGCGTCCGGAGATCACGGAGCGCGCCGCCGGCCTCCTGCGCCGGCTGATGGCCAAGAAGGTCGAGGACCGCCCGGCCGACGCCTTCGTCCTGCTCAAGGAGATGCTCTCGGTCGGGATGCTTCTCGAGACGGACACGAGCGGCTCGCCGTTCAAGATCCTGCCCGCGGCCCCCCGCGCGGACGCTCCGCGTCCCCAGTACCCCGATCCCGCGTCCGCCCCCGCGCGCGCCTCCGCGCCCGTCGACCGCGCCGTCCCCCTCCCCCCTCCGCCCCCCGCGCCCGCGCCCGCCTCCGCGCTCGGCTCCAAGAGCGCCTTCGTCGGCCTGCTCAGCGCGTTCGGCGTCCTCGCCTTCGGCTGGCAGTGGCGGCGGGCCGGTCCCGAGGACTGGGCCGCCGGCGCGGCCTTCCTCGCGCTGGCCCCCGCGGCGCTGACCTACGGGGACCGCTCGAACGCCTGGCGCCGGGCGCTCAGCGCCGCCGGCTGCGCCGGGGCGGCGGCGTGCTGGGCGCGGCAGGCGTTCGGCGGCGGCGTCGCGATGCCCGTGCTCGAGCCCGCCATCGTCGCGGCCGTCGGATACATCGCCCTGTTCGGCACCGCGTACCTCGGGCAATGGGGCCAGGACCGCTCCGAGGCGCACTGGTCGCGCGTCCTCGGCCTAGTCGCCGCGCTGTGCCTGCTGGTCTCCGCCCTGACCTGGACCGTGCCGGAGACGCAGCCCTGGGGCGCGGGGCTCGCGGAGCGCGCGGCGGCGTGGTGGGCCGCTTTCTCCGGCTCAGGCGGCGGCTGGCGCTGGCTCGGGACCGCGGGCGTGTGCGCGGCCCTGGGCGCCGCGGTGCATCTGAAGGTCCAGTCCTCCGCGGCGCCGGACGACCGCAAGCTCAACTGGAACAAGTAGCCCGCCGGCGCGAGGCCCGGTCTACTTCTTCTTGCCGAAAAGGAAGGAGAGGACGGCGCCCGCGCCGATGAGGATGCCGCCGACGAGGGCGAGCGCTACGAGCGGCGTGCCGCCGAGGGCCAGGCCGACGCCGAGCAAGGCGACGCCGCCGATCACGGCGTACTTCCCATACTTGCCGTACTTCGCGGTCGGGGATTCCCCGCCCGAGGTGGAGCCGTCGCCCTTGACGGGCGTGTAGATGGTGATGCCGTTGAGCGGCTTCTTGCCCTCGAAGTAGTAGTCGGTGCCCGCGCCGGGGTTGTCGGCCGGCGGCTGCGCCGCGGGCTCCTTGCGGGGCGGCGCCGGCGTCTCGTCGAGCGCCGGCGGCGGGTTCTTGCGCGGCTCTCCGACCGTGACGAACTCGACCGGCGTCAAAGTCTGGATGGTGAAGCTCTGGTCGAAGGACTTGCCGGCGCGGGCCGAGGCGTCCTCGCGGGCGCCGAAAGACGCGGGGTCGGCGGCGGCCTGGCTGCGCAGCGCCTCGAGAGTGGCCGACATCGCCGCGGGATCGGCGGAGGCGGGCACGGCCAAGAACAGCACCAGGAGCGCTCGTGTCATTACGCTAAGATTATAGCACGACTAGCGGCAATGACGGTCACTTAAGCGGTTATTTCTTCGTGTCTTGGTGTCTTTGTGGTTGAATATTTTCCCGCGAAATCTTTCCGGGCTAAGGCAGGATCTGCGTCGAAGCGCGCACGCCCGCGATCAGCGGCTCGGGATGGATGCCGAACAGCAGGACGCCGACGACGGCCAAGGCCACGCCGCCGCAGACGTAGGCGCCGACCGGGATGGCGGCCTCGTCCGAGGGGTCGCGGAAGAACATCCGGTGGGCGATCGCGAAGTAGTAGTAGACCGAGACGACGCTGTTGAGGACGCCGACGACGGCCAGCCACCACTGCCCCGCCTGGACGGCCGAGGAGAAGATCACCAGCTTGCCCATGAAGCCCGCCAGCGGCGGGATGCCCGCGAGCGACAGCAGGCAGAACATGAGCGACAGCGCGAGGCCGAGCCGGTTCTTGGCCAGGCCGTCGAACGAGGAGAGGTCGTAGCTGCCCTTCGCCGAGCCGACGGCCTGGACGACGGCGAACGCGCCGACGTTCATCGCGACGTAGACGAACGAGTACAGCATCACGCCCTCGCGTCCGAGCGGCGAGCCGACGGCGAGGCCGATCAGCAGGTAGCCCGCCTGCGCGATCGACGAGTAGGCGAGCAGGCGCTTGACGTCGGTCTGGAACATCGCCGTGAAGTTGCCGATCGTCATCGTGAGCGCGGCCATGATCGCGAACAGCAAGGTCAGGTCGTAGGCCTGCAGCGGGAAGACCGCGCCGAACACGCGGGCCAACGCCGCGAAGGTCGCGAGCTTGGGCGCGACGGACAGGAAGGTCGTCACCGGCGTGGGCGCCCCCTCGTAGGCGTCGGGCACCCAGAAGTGCATCGGCGCGAGCGACGCCTTGAAGGCGAAGCCGAGGAGGATGAGCACGAGCGACAGGATCAGCATCGGGCCGGGGGCGGCGGAGGCCGCGGCGAGCTGCGTCGTCCCCGTGGCCCCGTAGTACAGCGAGATCCCGTAGACGAGGATGGCCGAGGAGAACGCGCCGAACAGGAAGTACTTCATCGAGCCTTCGTTGGACTTCGGGTTCTTGCGCTCGAAGCCCGTCAGGATGAAGGAGGAGATCGAGACCAGCTCGAGGGCGACGAAGATCATCAGCAGGTTCGTCGAGGAGACGAGATACATCAGCCCAGCCGTCGAGAGGAGCATCAGCGCCGAGAAGGTCCCGGCCTGGCTCTCCGGAAGCTCCTTGTAGTCGAGGCCGAGCAGCAGGCACAGCACGCAGGTGAGCAAGGTCGTCACCTTGAAGAACTGGCTGAACGGGTCGACGGACCACATCGAGCCGGCGCCGTGCGTCGAGGCGTCGCCGAGGGACAGCGCCACCCAGGCCAGGACGCCCGCGGCCGAGAGCCAGGCGAGATGGTACAGCGCGCGGGCCCGCTTGGCCGGCAGGATCAGGTCCGCGAAGGCCACGCCGAGCGCCAGCGTCGCCAGGATCGTCTCCGGGAGGAGCAGCCGCAGGTTGTTCATCTCACTTCCCCAGCATGTGCTCGATCGTCTTGTTCATGAGGTCGAGCGGCCACTTCGGGTACACGCCGAAGAGCACCGTCAGGACCGCGAGGGGCACGATCGAGATGAGCTCGCGCGCCGTCATGTCCTCGAGGCCGGCCCACTTCTCGTTGAACTTCCCGAGGAACACCTTCTGCATCATGCGCAGGAAGAAGGCGGCCGTCGCGATGATGCCGAGCACCGAGATCGCCGCGGCGAGCTTCCAGGTCTGGAACGCCCCGAGGAAGCACAGGAACTCGCCGATGAAGCCGGCGAGGCCGGGCAGGCCCAGCGAGGCGAACGCGGTCAGCGACATCAAGGCGGCGTAGACCGGGAGCTTGACCGCCAGCCCGCCGAACGCCGAGATGTCGCGGGTGTGCGCGCGGTCGTAGATCACGCCGACGAGGAGGAACAGCGCGCCCGTGATGATGCCGTGCGTCAGCATCTGGAACACCGCGCCGGTGAAGCCCGCCGTGGTCATGCCGGCGATGCCGAGCAGGCAGTAGCCCATGTGGTTGACCGACGAGTAGGCGACCATCTTCTTCATGTCGGTCTGCGCCATGGCGCACAGCGCGCCGTAGACGATGTTGACGACCGCGATGACGATGAGGGCCGGCAGGAACCACTGGAAGCCCAAGGGGCTCAGTGTATAGGAAATGCGAAGCAGGCCGTAGACGCCCATCTTGAGCAGGACCGCCGCCAGGATGACCGAGATCGCGGTCGGAGCCTCGACGTGGGCCAGCGGCAGCCAGGTGTGGAACGGGAAGGCCGGGATCTTGATCGCCATGCCGAAGTACAGGCCGAGGAAGACGAGGATCTGGAAGGTCCTGTCCCAGCCGCCGGTCATCTTGGCGAGCTCGAGCATGTCGAAGGTGTGAGGGGCGGGGCTCGCGAAGTACAGGGCGAGTATGGCCAGGAGCATGAACACCGAGCCGGTCAAGGTGTACAGGAAGAACTTGATCGCGGCGAACTCCTTGCGGGGCCCTCCCCAGACGCCGATCAGGAAGTACATCGGGACGAGCGTGAGCTCCCAGAACACGTAGAAGAGGATGAGGTCGAGCGCGCAGAACACGCCGATCATGCCGACCTCGAGGACGAGGTACCAGAAGAAGTACTCCTTGACCCGGTTCTCGATCCCGAGCGAGCCGACGAGGCCGATGACGCACATGAAGGTCGTCAGGAGCACGAGCGGGAAGGACAGGCCGTCCACGCCCATGAAGTACTGGACGCCGAAGGAGGGGATCCAGGAGCAGCGCTCGACGAACTGCATCTCGTGCGTCCCGCGGCTGAAGCCGGGCAGCATGGCCAGGGAGGCGGCCAAAGCGATCCCCGCGAAGACGAAGGCGACGGTCTGGATCGCCCGGACCTTTTCCTTGGGGATGCACAGGATGATCAGCGCTCCGACGAGGGGCGCGAACGTGACCAGTGAGAGCATGTTCATTCGGGAGTTCTCCTAATTAGCGCGTCAGAATCAAGGTCGCAGCGAGGCTGAAGGCGATCGCGGCGTACATCAGATATTCCTGCACCTGGCCGTCCTTGACGAGGGCGCGCAGGCCCACGCCGAGGTCGAGGCTGAGCCCGCCGAAGCCGTCCACGGTCCGGTCCACGAAAAGCGCGTCGAGCAGGTTGCTGATCTCGGCGAAGATGCGCATGAGGAGGCCCCAGCCGTCCACGAACACCCGGTCCACCACGTTCGCGTCGATCCAGAACGCGAGCGCGGCGACCTTGTCGCAGAGGACGACGAGGAGGTCGAACGCGTCGTCGAGGAACCAGCGCCGGTCGAGCAGATGGAAGACCGGCGCGAAGGTCCCCTTGAGGGAGTCGGCGACCGCGTAATGGGGACCCTTGTAGAGGAAGAAGGCGAAGCTCATCGAGCCCAGGACCAGGAACGGCAGGGCGAGGTGCAGCCACTGCGGGAGGTGCCCTTCGTGATGCTCTCCCCCCTCGTGGCTCGCGGCGGCCGCGTGGGCCTCCGCGGGCGCTTCGGCGTGTCCGGCGGGGGCGGCGTGCTCGGCCGGTTTCGCCTCGGTCCCGTGGGCGGCGACGGCGGCGTGCTCGGCCGGGAGGGCCTCGACGGCGGCCGCCGCGGCCGGGGCGGCCGGGGCGGCCGTGATCGTCGGCTTGGCGAGCAGCTGGTAGACGAGGCCGTTGCGGTCCAGCATGAAGCCGGAGACGAGCGCCAGGAAGGCGAGCAGGACGAGCGGGCCCGTGATCAGGAACGGGGACTCGTGCGCGTGGTGGTGCTTCTCGTGGTCGCGGTCGTCCCCCAGGAAGGCCAGGATGAACAGGCGCGACATGTAGAAGGCGGTCATCAGCGCGGTGCCGAGCATGATCCAGAAGATCGGCTGGTTCGCGTAGTAGATGTTCGCCAGGATCATGTCCTTGGAGTAATAGCCCGAGGTGAACGGGATGCCGGCGATCGCGAGGATCGCCGCGCCCATCGTCAGGAAGGTCACGGGCATCTTCTTCGACAGGCCGCCCATCAGGCGCATGTCGTTGGTGTGCACCGAGTGGATGACCGAGCCCGCGCCGAGGAACAGCAGGGCCTTGAAGAACGCGTGCGTCGTCAGGTGGAACAGGCCGGCGGTGTAGCCGCCGACGCCGAGCGCGCACATCATGAAGCCGAGCTGGGAGACGGTCGAGAAGGCCAGCACGCGCTTGATGTCGTAGCTGACGAGGGCCATCGCGGCGGCCATGAAGGCCGTGATGCAGCCGATCCACGCCGCGGCGAGCATCGCGTCGGGGGCGGCGAGGAACACGAAGTACAGGCGGGCGACCACGAAGATGCCGGCCGCGACCATGGTCGCCGCGTGGATCAGCGCCGAGCCGGGCGTCGGGCCCTCCATCGCGTCGGGCAGCCAGATGAACAGCGGGAACTGCGCGGACTTGCCCATGGCCCCGAACAGGATGCCGATCGCGATCACCGTCGCGACCGTCGGCGTCATGTAGCCCTGGTTGATGAACTGGTGGATCTGGGTGATCTGGAAGGAGCCGACCTTCGCGAAGATGAACAGCAGGGCGAGGTACAGGCCGGAGTCGCCGAGCTTGGTGGTCATGAAGGCCTTCTTCTGCGCCTCCGTCGGCCCGTCTTTTTCAAACCAAAACCCGATCAATAGGTAAGACGATAATCCCATCAGCTCCCAGCTCATGAAGCCGACGAGGATGTTGCTCGAGACCACGAGGCCGAGCATCGACGCCGTGAAGAACGAGACGAAGGCGAAGTAGCGCTTGTAGCGCGTGTCCTCGTGCATGTAGGCGATCGAGTAGACCTGCACCATGAGGCTGACGAGGGTCACGACGACGAGCAGGATCGCGGCGGGGCCGTCGATCAGCACGCCGATGGGCATGTCGTAGAGGAAGGACCTCCCCCCGATGGAGGCCGCGAAGGAGAACCACTGCCAGTTGTGCTCGTAGGGCAGCGGGATGGTCCCGCCCGCCACGGCCGACAGGATGGACAGCGACATGCCGAGGCAGATGGCCATCGCGCCGATGCCTATCCACGGCGCGGGCGAATGCGGGTCTTCCTTCGCGCCGAACATCATGATCAGCGACGCGGCGAACGGGATCAGCGGGATCAGGTAGGCGTGTTCGATCATATCAGCCCTTGAGGAGATTGAAGTCTTCGGCGTACACGGTGTCCGTGCCGCGGTAGATCGCGAGCAGCAAGGCGAGGCCGACGACGATCTCGGCGGCGGCCACGGTCATCACGAAAAGCGCCAGCGCCTGGCCGGTCACGCCCTCCGGGTGGAGGAAGCGGTCGAACGCGGCGAGGTTGATGTTGGCGGCGTTGAACATGAGCTCGATCGACATCAGGATGCCGATGATGTTGCGCCGGGTCAGCGCGCCGAAGACGCCGATCAGGAAGAGGATGCCGGCCAAGGTCATGTAGTGCGCCAGGGTCAGAGGGGCGTTCATGAGGCGTTCTCCGTGCGGGTGAAGAAGACGGCGCCGAGCAGCGCCGCGAGCAGGACGAGCGAGATCAGCTCGAAAGGCAGGAGCCACTCGCCGAGGAAAAGCCGGCCGATGTCGCGGGTGCCGGGCTTCGCGGCGGCCGTGACGACGGCGCCGGCGTGCAGTCCCGCGACCTTGAGCAGGCCTACGGCGGCGACGGCGACGACGAGGAGCGCGGCCATCCAGCGCTCGTTGACCTGGCGCAGGTGCAGGTCCGAGGCCCGGCCGAGCAGCATGACGACGAACATCACGAGCACCGCGATGCCGGACACGTAGACCATGATCTGGGCCCCGAACAGGAAGTCCGCTCCGAGCGAGGCGAAGACGCCGGCGACCCCGGCCAGCGACAGGCCGAGGAACAAGGAGGAGTGCACCGTGTTGCGATGCAGGACCACGGCCAAGGCCGAGGCCACGGTCAGGATGGAGAGCGAGTAAAAAACGATCTGGTCTATCACGCTAGCTCCTCCTCGGCCGGACGTCGTGGATGGCGATCTGGCCTTCCGGATCCTTGAAGTCCTGGCCCTTGCGGTCGAAGTACTTGCCGATGAACGGGAAGTCCTTCTTCCAGCAGCGCACCATCTCGTCGCGCTTGGTGAAGATGACCTCGTAGTCGAGGGAGTGCCAGACGGACTTGGGCTTCGTCGGGCAGGCCTCCTCGCACAGGCGGCAGAAGTTGCACTTGCCGAAGTCGATCGAGTACCACTCGACCTTGGCGATCTTCTTGCCGGTCTCGTTCTTGGCGTTCTCGAGCTGGATGCAGTTCGACGGGCAGGCCTTCACGCACAGGTTGCAGGAGATGCAGGTCTGCTGGTCGAAGAGGAGCGCGCCCCGGTACATCTCGAAGGGCACCAGCTTCTCGTCGGGATAGTGGATCGTGACGGCCGGCTTGAACATGTACTTGAGCGTGATCCAATGGCCCTGGACGATGGCCTTGGAGTTGCTGAAGATGCTGGCGAAGTAGCGGATCATGAGGTCCTCATTTGAGCCAGAACGCGAGATACAGGCCGGCGATCGCGATGTTCGCGAAGCTCCAGGGGAGCAGGAACTTCCAGGTGAAATCCATCAGCTGGTCGACCCGGAAGCGGGGCAAGGTCCAGCGGATCCACAGGAAGACGAACATCATCAGCATCGCCTTGCCGAGCATCCACATCCAGCTCGGGATCAAGGTGAAGGGAACGGCATCGATCGGCGAGGCCCCGCCGCCCAGGAAGAAGGTCGCGAGGAGGAAGGAGCCCAGCAGCACGTAGGCGTACTCGGCGAGGAAGAAGATGGACCACTTCATGCCGGAGTACTCGGTGTGGAAGCCGCTGACGAGCTCGGACTCGGCCTCGGGGATGTCGAAGGGCGTGCGGTTCGTCTCGGCCACCGACGCGATCAGGAAGATCACGAAGGCGAGCTGCCCGACCACGGGATAAAAGATGAACCAGCGCGGGATCCCGTGCCAGTAGCCGGCCTGCGCGTCGGCGATCGTCTGCAGGTCGAGCGAGCCCGCGAACATGAGGACGGGCACCACCGAGAACCCGCGGGGCAGCTCGTAGCTGACGATCTGCGCGGCGCCGCGCAGGCCGCCGAGCAAGGAGTACTTGTTGCCCGAGGCCCAACCCGCCATCACGACGCCGATGACCGAGATGCCGGCGAAGGCGAAGACGTACAGCGTGCCGATGTCGAGGTTGGCCGCCGCCAGGTTGTCGCCGAACGAGACGGGCGCGAAGGCGATGATGCAGGGGGCCACGACCATGGCCGGAGCCAGCGCGTGCACCCACTTGTCCGCGGCGGCGGGAGTCACGTCTTCCTTCAAGAAGAGCTTGACGCCGTCGAGCGCGGTCTGCGCCCAGCCGTGGAAGTTCCAGCCCTTCGGGCTTCCCGCGTACGTCGGGCCCACGCGCGTCTGGATGTGGGCCGAGACCTTCCGCTCCCACCAGATCGACCAGAGCCCGTTGATGAGGACGACGTGCACGACGAGGAGGACCTTGATCGCGACCCAGACGGCCTCGACGGCCAAAGTCGGAAGGCCCTTCGCGGCGGCGAAGGCGGTCATGAACGCGTACAGCTTGTCCCCCCACGCCGAGAGCTCTCCGATGAGGCCGGCGGTGATGCCGAGGCCGAGGAAGATGCCCGCGAGCATGCCGGCGCCCCATTGGAACCCGGGCTTCGACCAGCGGTCGGCGAAGCGCTCGGTGGGCCAGGTGGAGAAGCGGTCCTCGATGAGGCGGCCGTCCCTGCGGTTGAGCACGGGCTCAGGGGCCACGTATTTCGGGACGACTGGTTTAGGAACTGCCGGCGCGGGGGTGGCCCCACCGGCGGCGGGGACGGGAGCGGGGCCCGGAGCCGCCGCGGCTTCGGGGACCTTTGCGGGTTCGGGGGCCTTGGGCGTATCCGGCTTCTTCCCCTCGTCGGGGTTCGGTTTCTTGGCGGTCATTAGCGGTCCACCTCGCCGAGGACGATGTCGATGGAGCCCAGGAGCGCGATGACGTCGGAGACCTTCATGCCGACGAGCTTCTCCTGGAGCATCGCGAGGTTGATGAACGACGGCGCGTGCACGTGCATCCGGAACGGCGAGATGCCGCCGTCGGAGGCGATGTAGATGCCGAGGTCGCCGCGCGCGCCCTCGACGTGCGCGTAGGCCTCCCCGGGCGCGGGCTTGGGGATCTTCGCGACGCCGGGAGCCATGAATGGGCCGGCCGGGAGCTTCGCGATCGCAGCCTCGATGATGCGGATGGACTGGCGCATCTCCTGCACGCGGCAGAAGTAGCGGTCCCAGCAGGAGCCGGTCTTCCCGAGGGGCACGTCGAACTCGTAGTTCTCGTAGCCGCTGTAGGGATCGGACTTGCGGACGTCGTGGTTGACGCCGGAGCCGCGCAGGTTCGGGCCGGAGAGCGCCCAGCTCACGGCCTCCTCGGGGGTGACGATCCCGACGCCCTGCGTGCGGGCCATGAAGATCGGGTTGTAGGTGAGGAGCGTGTCGTACTCGTCGAGGCGGGGCTTGAAGTACTCGACGAACTCCTTCGTGCGCTTCAGCCAGTCCTCGGAGGCGTCCGTCATCACGCCGCCGAGGCGGATGTAGTTGTAGGTCAGGCGCGCGCCGCAGATCATCTCGAAGAGGTCGAGGATCATCTCGCGCTCGCGGAAGGCGTACAGGAACGGCGTGTAGGCGCCGAGGTCGATGCCGTACGTCCCGAAGAACAAAAGGTGCGAGGCGACGCGGTTCATCTCGCACATGATCACGCGCAGGGCGTCGGCGCGCGGTGTGGCCTTGACGCCCATCAGCTTCTCGGCGGCGAGGCAGAAGACCAGGTTGTTGGGCATCGCCGCGACGTAGTCCCACCGGTCGGTCAGCACGACGCAGTGGTGGTAGTTGCGGACCTCGGCGAGCTTCTCGGTGCCGCGGTGCAGGTAGCCGATGTCGGGCACGGCCTTGACGATGACCTCGCCGTTGATCGTGAGGCCGATGCGGAGCACGCCGTGGGTGGACGGGTGCTGGGGGCCGAGGTTGATGAAGAGCTGGTCCGACTTGAGTCCGGACATCGTCGACGCGTCGGCGCCGGAGGCCATGATATTACTCATCGAAGCGGTCCTTTATGTGGACGTAGTCTTTGCGCAGGGGGTGGCCCTGGGTGAAATCGGGGGTCAGGATCTTGATCAGGTTCGGGTGCCCTTCGTAGCGGACGCCGAGCAGGTCGAAGGCCTCGCGCTCCTGCCAGTCCGCGCTCTTGAACAGGGGCACGAGGCTCGGGACGCTGACGCTCTCGCGGGGCTGCTCGAGGCGCACGAACACCCGGGCGCGCTCGTTGACGGAGAAGAAGACGTAGAGCAGGTCCATCGCCGGGCGGTACGGGTAGCCGGCGGTCGGGGCCGACTCGATCTGCGGGGTCCCCCCTTCGGGCAGGAACGGGTTGAAGTTCTGCTGGCGGATGTAGCCCTTCATGTCCACGGGTCCGAGCAGGTCGGTCGCGGTGACGGTCTCGAGCATGTCGAAGGACGAATCCTTCAGCCACTGGGCGAACGGGACCAGCTCGTCCTTGGAGTTCAGGCGCACGGTGAGGTAATCCTTCACCTGAACGGCGGCCTTCTCGATCTTGGGGAACTTCGCTTGGATCTTGGCGAAAATCTCGTCGTTGGTCATAATCTCAGCCGTTGATGTCGCGGCTGCCCTTTTCCTGCTGGACGGTCGCGAGGCCTTTCTTGAGCGACATCTTGGCGATCTTTTCCTGGAGCTTGACGACGGCGTACTGCAGCGCCTCGGGGCGCGGCGGGCAGCCGGCGATGTACACGTCGACGGGGACGATGCGGTCGACTCCCTTGAGCACGGAGTAGGAGTCGTAGTACGGGCCGCCGCAGTTGGCGCAGGAGCCCATCGAGATCACGAAGCGAGGCTCGGGCATTTGATGGTAAATCTCGAGGATGGGCTCGGCCATCTTCTTGCAGACCGTCCCGGCGACGATCATCACGTCGGCCTGGCGGGGGCTCGCGCGCGGGATGACGCCCATGCGGTCGAAGTCGAGGCGCGACGCGTAGGAGGCCATCATCTCGATGGCGCAGCAGGCGAGCCCGAAGGTCATCGGCCACATCGACTGCCGGCGGCCCAGGTCGATGAAGTAATCCGAGGTCGTCAGGAGGAGCTCCCCTCCCGGCAGGCCCTTGGTCAGTCCCGGCAGCTTCTCGAGGATCATGCCCATAGTTCTACTCCCAGCTCAGCGCGCCCTTGCGCCACGCGAACGCGAGCCCCAGCAGCAGGATCGCGATGAAGATACCCATCTCCACGAGCGCGAGCGTGCCGAGCTCGCGCGCGGTCACCGCCCACGGGTATACGTAGAGGACTTCCACGTCGAAGAGCACGAAGAGCAGGGCGAAGACGTGGAAGCGGATGTTGAGCTTGACCTCGGTCGAGCCGACCGCGGGGATGCCGCACTCGTAGGTGCTTTCCTTCCGGGCGTACGGGACGCTCGGGCGCAGGAGCTTGGCCAGGCCGAGCGTCACCGCGGCGAAGCCGACGGCGACGACGACGAAGGCGTAGACGACGGCATAGGCGCTCATCATTTCGCTTTCCTCTGTATAAGGACCTTGAAGACCTCTCCCATCCCTTCGGGGTGGATCAGGGTCTTGAGCTTGGCGCGCTCGCGGTAGGCCGCGGAGTCGTCGCCGGCGGCGGCTTCGAGGAAGCCGAGCATCCCGCCGTCGATCAGGAACTTGGAGAGGCTCTCGAAGGTATCAAGAGAGAGGCCGCAGGCCTCTCCCGCCCCGATCAGCGCCTCGAAGTCCACGGACGCGGTGAGGTCCCGGGCTCCGGGCTCGCGCGTGAGCTCGGTCTCCACGGCGTGGCGGTGGAACGCGCGCGGAGGGTTGGCGGCGCCGGGCGCGAAGCGCTTGCCGTAGTCGATGGAGACGATGAACCCCTCCTCGACGCGGGCGGCCGCGGCGGAGAGCCAGGCCTTGGCCTCGAGGCTCACCGCGTGCCGCTCCCCTTCCTGAAGGCGTCCGGCGAGCGCGGCGGCGTGAGGCTCGAGCTCGGGCCGGGACAGCGGGCCGCATACCTCGCGGTTCCCCTCGTCGACGAAGACCTCCTGGATCTTCCCGCCGCGCGCCTCGAGCAGGTGCACCGGCAGGGCGTCGAGCAGCTCGTTGGAGTACAGCACGCCGGCGAAGGGCGGGAGCTTCCCGATCTCGGTGCAGGCCGCGACGGGCATGCCGAACGCGGTGAGGCGGCGGATCGCCGTCGTCAGGTCCTTGCGTCCGCGCTCGACCAGGACGAAAGACACCCGGGCCGCGAGGCCCGGGTGCTTTTCGCGGAGCCGCCGCGCGACTTGGCAGGCTAAAGTCCCGTCCCCGCATCCGGCCTCGACGATATTAAGGACGCGGTCCGGCGCGTTCCCCGCTGCCCGCTCGAGGAGGAGCGCCAGCCTGTCGGCCAGCACCGCTCCAAAGGCGGGGTGCAGTTCGGGAGCGGTGTAGAAATCCGCGGCCTTCTCGCGGACGGAATAATAGCCCCGTTCAGGGTCGTATAGCGCGGACTCCATGAAGTCCCTGAACGAGCGCATGCCCAATAGCCTTAGGCGAGGTCTTCGATGCCGAGAGTCTTCTTCTTTCCTTCGGCCTGGACTTTCTGGATCGACGCCTTGACGGCCGCCTCGATCTTCGCGGACAGGGCGTCGATGTAATCCCCGCCGGTGCGGAGTCCGGCTTCCTTGACCAGCTTCTTCACCTTGCTGGCGACAACGAGGGCTTCGGCCATGTGTAGTTCTCCTTGGTCCGGCTGAGTTCACACTAAAGTCAACGCATTTAAACAGAAATGACATGCCCGAACATTGACCTAGGTCAACGTCCGGGCGTCTTGCGCGTCTTCCAAATCTTGGCGCCGGGAAGGATCGAACTTCCGACATGGCGCTTATGAAACGCCCGCTCTACCACTGAGCTACGGCGCCGGAAGGTCGACATTGTATCACAAGTCGCGGCGAATTGTGTACTATGACTCATGGCCAAGAAGATCACCGTCGCGAAAAAGATCACCGTCGTCATCGCAGACGACCAGACGCTGTTCCGCGAGGGCATCAAGGACCTCCTCGAGAACGAGAAGAACATCTCCGTCATCGGCGAGGCCGCCGACGGCCGCGAGGCGCTGCGCCTCGTCAAGAAGCTGAAGCCGAACGTGATCCTCCTCGACATCAAGCTCCCCCACATGGACGGCATCGAGGCCACGCGGCAGATCCACAAGGACTGTCCGACCACGAACGTGCTGATCCTTTCTTCTTATGAGGACGAGGCCCACGTGATGGAGGCCATCCAGGCCGGCGCGAACGGCTATCTCTCGAAGATGCTCCCCGCGGCCGAACTCGTCAACGCGCTGAAGACCTTCGCGAACTCGGGCGTGATGATCCCGCAGCCCGTGATGAGCAAGCTCATCGACGGCCTGCGCCAGATGGGCTCCGCGAACTCCGAGGCCAGCCTCGTCGCGCTGACGAAGACCGAGATCAAGGTCCTCTCCAACCTCGGGCAGGGCCAGTCCAACAAGGAGATCGCCGCCTCGCTCGCCTGCAGCGTCAAGACGATCAAGAACCACCTCAACAGCATGTTCCAGAAGCTGAGCGTGTCGAACCGGACCGAGGCCGTGGTCAAAGGCATCGACATGGGCCTGATCTCCGCCGAGAAAGCCGACTAGCGCGCTTCGTTCCTCGAGTGGAAGGCCCCGGAGTCTCCTGATTCCGGGGCCTTCCTCTTAATATGTACGGCATTGACAGGGGAGGTGCCCGGGGTTATCCTGGACGGAGATGGCTCTCCCGCGCAGGACGGCGATGCTCGGGGCGGTGCTGGCCGCGTCCCTCGCCGGGGCGACGGTCGCGTCCGCTCGAACCGCGAAGATCGACGCGCGCATCCGCGCGCGCCGCGCCGTCTCCGCCGGAGGCTACGCTCCGGCCGGCGCGGGCGGCGCCGCCGCGGGCCCGCGCCAGTCCGTGCTCATCCGGGTCGCCCCCGGCACGCCGCTCGCGGCCCTGCGCGCGGCCTTCCCGAACGCCGAATTCGGCACCCAGGCCGGCGACGTCGTCACCGCGCGCGCCGACGACGCCTCGCTTGACGCCCTCGCCGCCGACGGCCGCGTGCGGAAGATCGACGCCGGCGTGCGGACCCGCCCGTTCATGGACGCCGTCCGCTCGAGCTCGACGGCGTCGGGCGTCGCCCTCGGCACGATCTACGGGGCCGCGGCGACCGACCTCGCCGGCGCGACGGGCTCGGGCGTCGTCGTCGGCATCGTCGACACGGGCATCGATTACACGCACCGGGATTTCATGGTCGACAACACCTACCCCGGGACGAGCACGTCCCGCATCCTCTACCTCTGGGACCAGACGATCAGCTCCCACGCCGGCGGGCCTTTCCCCTCCGGCTACAACTACGGCGCGCAATACACGCAGTCGCAGCTCACGACCAAGATCCAGGGCGGGGGCGGGACGATCAACACCGAGGACGCCGACGGGCACGGCACTCACGTCGCCTCGATCGCGGCGGGCGACGGCACCGGCACGGGCGGCTCCATCCCCTCCGGGACGTTCAAAGGGATCGCGCCGAGCGCGGACCTCATCGTCGTGCGCACCACGTTCGACACCGCCGACGTCGTGGACGGCGTCGCCTACATCATCGCCCGGGCCGCGGGGGAGGGCAAACGCGCGGTCGTCAACCTGAGTCTCGGCACCCAATCCGGCCCCCATGACGGGACGTCCGGCTTCGAATCCGCGCTCGGCGCCCTCGCGGCGAACACGCCGGTCGTCGTCGCGATGGGCAACGACGGGGCGGCCAAGCCCCACGCCGGGGCGGACGTCAACCCCGGCGGCACGGCGGGCTTCGTGGCCGACGTCGACGTCGCTTACTCGGGCCAGGACGCGGAGCTCGAGTTCTGGGTGCCGGGCGCCGACCACTACACGGCCGAGGTGGTGCTGGGCGGCGTCAGCGGAAGCCTCGTCGCGGCCCACAACTCGATCCAGTCGACGACCTTGGGCGGGCATCTCGTCCAGATCTACAACAGCACGGACGTCGGCCATCCCAACGGCGACGAGCTCATCTACGTCCGCGTCAACCGGTCCCCCTGGGTCACGGTCCCGACGATCTCCGTGACGCTGACGCGCACCGTCAACGGCGGGAGCGGGCGGGTCGACGGCTGGGTGGACCCGGCGGGCCAGGCCGTCAGCTTCGCCTCGTACGTCGACAACACCCGGACCCTCGGAGAGCCGGCGTGCGCGCAGAACGTCTTCGGCGTCGGCTCGTACGCGTCGAAGAAGTACTGGGACGCCACCGACGGGTTCACCTACAACTTCACGAGCCAGGCCTCGCTGGGCTATCTGTCCTCGTTCAGCTCCCAGGGACCCACGCGCGACCTGCGCCAGCAGCCGGAGGTCGTGGCACCCGGGGACGTGATCGCGGCGGCCCTGTCGGCGGCGACGACGGCCTATCCCGGCGACAACCTCGTCCTGACCGACGACCGCCACCGCATCCTGCGCGGGACGAGCATGGCGGCGCCGGTCGTGACGGGAATACTCGCCGCCCGCCTGCAGTACGGGCCGACCCGCACCGTGTCCGACCTGCGCGGCATCCTGCGCGCCCAGGCGCGGTCCGACGGCGCCACGGGGATCGTGCCCTCGTATTCGTGGGGCTACGGCAAGGCCGCGTCGAGCCCTCAGCCCGTGTCCCCTCCGACGGGCTTGACGGCGACGACTCTCGGCCCGAGCTCGGTCACCTGGAGCTGGAGCTCGGTCGTCGGAGCGGACGCCTACTCGCTTTATTATTCGACGAACCCGACCGTGCGCTTCGCGTCGGGCGTCCAGCCCCCCTACGTCCACACCGGCCTGGCGGCGAACACGACGACGGGAGTGCTCGTCAAAGGCAGCGGGGGAGGCGTGGACGGCCCCGGCGCCTTCATCAGCACCTCGACCTTGGCCGCGCCGCCGGCGGCCCTGCCGACGGCGGCGCCGCACGTCGACAGTGTGACCGTCTCCTGGACCGCGTGCCCGGCGGCCCCGGCGGCGCTCTCGTGCTGGGGGTACGCGGTCACGGCCTCGACGGCGGCCGACGGGAGCGGGACCCAGTTCGCGGCCCTGACTCTGAACCGCGCGGACACCTCGATCGCCGTCACCGGACTGGCGCCGCTGACCACCTACTATTTCCGCCAGGCGACGCTGAACTACTTCGGGGCGGCGACCTCGACCGGCCCGGTCGGCGCGACGACCTTGACCGACCTCGTCGCCCCGATCAGCCCTCAGTTCAGCGGCGCGACCGTCTCCTCGATCCGGTTCGACTGGAACGGCGCCGGCAACGCCTCGGGCGTCACCTACGTCGCGGACGCCTCGACCTCCCCCTCTTTCGCCGGGGTCGTGCTGAGCAGCGCGACGAAGAACTTCTACGCGATCTTCACCGGCATGTCGACGAACGCGAGCTACTACTTCCGCGTCGCGGCGACCGGCGGCCCGTACCTCATCCCCGGCGCGCCGACCGTGACCTTGGCGGCCGCTCCCGCGCCGTCGACCGCCCCTTACCTCGGGGTCTCCCAGACGGGCTTCACTGTGCAATGGTCGTCGGGCGGCAACACGGCCGGCACCCAGTACCGGGCCGAGGCCTCGGCGACCGCGGACTTCGCCGCGATCGCCGCCTCGTCGACCACTCGCAACGGCTTCGCCGCGTTCTCCGGTCTGACGCCGAACACCCTCTACTACGCCCGCGCGATCGCGATCTCCCACGCCGGGATCACGAGCGATTACGCGGCCTTCGGGTCCACGCCCACTTTCGTGCTCGATCCGACTTTGCCGGGCCAGCCCTTCTCCAACCAGGCCGCGGACGGGTTCACCTTCAGCTTCAACTCGGGCGGCAACCCGGCCGGGACGGTGTATACGGTGCGAGTGGCGACCAGCGCCTCGTTCTCGCCGGTGACGGCCAGCGTTAACACCACCGGCGTCTCGGCCTCGTTCAGCGGCCTGAGCTCCAACCGCCTCTATTTCGCCGACGTCGCGGCCCTGAACCTCTCGGGGACCCCGACCGCTTACACCGGCGCCGTGTCGACGGCGACCACCGTGGTCGCGCCGGGCGCGCCCGCCTCCGCCGTCTTCTCGCGCTCGACCGGGACCCTCTACACGAGCTGGACGACGGCGACGCTCGGGCCGGGGACGAGCTTCACCGTCCAGGCCTCGGCGCTGGCGAACTTCTCTGTCGTCGCGGGTTCCTCGACGACGGCCAACGCGTTCGCCGCGGTCTCGGGCCTGAGCCCGAACACCCTCTATTATCTGCGCGTGCGCGCGTTGAGCCTCAACGCGCCGACGCCGGACGGACCGTGGACGACGATCGGCTCGGCCTCGACCCTGGCCAACGCGCCCGCCGCGGCGGCGGCTCCGTTCCCGCTGGTCGGCGTGGCGAGCGTGACGGTGGCGTGGACCGCGCTGCCGCTGGCGCCCCAGGCCTCGGCCTGCCAGGGCTACCTGGCGGAGCTGTCGGCCGACCCGGCCTTCGGGACTATCATACGCTCGAGCTCCGTGGCGGCCGGCGCCGCGACGGCGAACTTCGCCGGCCTGAGCTACGGCACGGTCTACTACACGCGCGTGGCCTCCCTCGACCAGGAAGGGAACCCGAACTACCTCGTCATCGGCTCGACGCGGACCACCGCTCCGACGCTGTCCTCCGGCACTGTCGCCGGCGGGACCTTGACCCTGACCTTGCCCTCGGCGTTCGCCGTCGTCCCCTCCGTCGCGGCCCAGATCGAGCCCGGCACCTTCCCGCCCGGCACCGTCGTCACGATGCTGTCGGGCGTGACCCTCGACCTGTCGAACCCGCGCAGTTCGGTGGCGGGCCTGACCGCGCTCGGCAACGCCGTCGGCGTCGACATCTCCGCGGGCGGGCTGCAGCCCCTGAAGCCGGTGCGGCTGATCCTGACGTACGACCCGCTGCAGCTGGCTCCGGACTCCGACCCGCGGCGCCTGCTGATCGCGCGCTACGACGACGCGTCGGCGCTCTGGGTCATGGTGCCGTCCGCCGTGGACACGAGCGGGAACCAGATCATCGCGACCCTCGACCATTTCTCCTCCTACTCCCCCTTCTTCGCCGCGGCCGGCGCCTCGGTCGCGGACGGCGTCGTGTTCCCCCAGCCCTGGGAGATCGGCGCGCCGAACGGCGCGTACGGCGCGCAGGCCCTGACCTTCGCGAACTACCCCGCCGGCACGACCGTCCGTCTGATGTCCCTGACCGGGGAGCAGGTCTGGGAAGGCACGGCGGGCGCCAACGGCGTCCTGACCTGGGACGGGCGCAACAAGTCCGGGCGCAGCGTCGCCAGCGGCACCTATTACGCCCTCATCGAGGGCGGCGGGGCGCGCAAGGTCCGGCGCGTGGCGGTGATCCGGTGAGGCCTGTGATGACCGTCGTCCTGCTCCTCGGAGCCCTCGCGAGGCCCGCCTCCGCCGCGTTCCAGACCGACGCGGGCGTCAACGGCGCGCAGTTCCTGAAGATCGGGGCCGGCGCCCGGGCCCTCGGCATGGGCGAGGCGATGACCGCCAGCGCCGAGGGGCCGGAGGCCGTCTATTGGAACCCCGGCGGTCTCGCCGGGGCTCGCGGCCTGGAGCTGGCCTACTCGCGCGCGGAGCTCCCCGCGTCGGTCCACCACGACTACGCCGCGCTCGCGCTGCCGGTGGACTGGTCGGGCGGAGTATTCGGGTTCGCCTTCACCCGCCTGAGCCAGGGCTCGATCGAGCAGATCGACAACGTGGGCGTCGCCCGCGGCTCGTTCGCCCCTCATTCGGAGGCGTTCTCCTTCGCCTACGCGCGCGCCTTCAGCGAGGAGGACGCCCTCACGAAGGACCGCGGCTACTTCCGGGACTCGTGGAACCTTCCCGGCGCCGCGCGCCGCTTCGAGGACGAGGAGGAGCGGGAGCCCTGGACCGGGACCTTCCGCGCCGGCGCCGCGATCAAGGTCGTCAACGAGACCCTCGGGACCCGCAAAGCGGCGACCGCCAGCGGCGACGGCGGCGTGGTCTACCGGCCCTCGACGCGGCCCGCTCTGGCCCTGGCCTGGGCCTTCCGCAACGCCGGAGGCAAGCTGCGCTTCATCGGCCAGTCGGAGCCCCTGCCGTTCGAGCTCTCCCTGGCGGCGGCGCACGACTGGGAGCCCGAGCGTGGGCGCGTCGTGACGGCGCTCGAGGCGGTGGCGCCGCTGCACGCCCGTCCGTACGCGAAGCTGGGCGCCGAATGGGACCGCGCGGTGTCCAAGGGCGTGCATGCCGTCGGCCGCGTCGGCTTCCAGGGGCGCTCCGTCCCCGATCTCGGCGTCCTGTCGGGGCTGACGGTCGGCGCGGGCGCGCGCGTCAACGGCTTCTCCTTCGACCTCGCGTTCCAGCCGCTCGGCCAGCTCGGCGAGGCGTTCCGCCTGAGCCTCGGGTGGCGCTTCGGACGGAAGAGCTAGACGAGCTTGGACTTGGTCTTGGCGCCGGCCTTGATGCGCGCGACGGCTTCCGTCGCGTAGACCCGGATGCGGGGGTTCCCCGCGGACTTCGCGGCCTTCTCGAGGGCGGGCAGGGCGCGCTCGTCGTTCGTCCGGCCCAGGGCGGCGCAGGCGATGAGGCTGACGCGCTCGTCGGATTCCGTCAGCAGCCCGACCAGGGCGGGCACGGCGTCCGGCGTCGCCGGCGCGTACTCGGCCAGCGCGCGGATCGCGGCGACGCGCGCGCCGAAACGGTGCGCGGGCTTCACGATCGCGAGGAGCTTCTTCGCCGCGCCCGGGTCGCGGGACGCGGCGATCGCGGCGACGGCCGCCGCGGCGACGCCGTCGCGGTAGGTCTTCGCCTTGAGGTTCGTCTCGATGATCCCGCGGTACCGGCGGTAGTCGAGGCGGCCGAGGGCCCGGGTGGCCTCGGCGCGCACGAGCAGGCTGCGGCCGGAGCGCGCGAGCGGCGCGAACAGGGCGGCGTCGGCGGGCCCGCCCCGGCGTCCGAGCTGGTCGACGATCACGCGGCGGACCTTGGGGTTCGCGGGCCCCGAAGCCAGGAGGCGCCGCAGCGCCGGGGCCGTGCGCGGGCCGGCGACGGAGCCCAGGGCCTCGACGATCTCGGCCGCGGCGCCCCAGAACTTCTCGCGCTTGGCGGCGGCCTCGAGCTCGGCGACGGCCTTCTCCCCGCCCCAGGCGGCGACGGCGGAGGCCGCCTGCGCGCGGGAGGCCGAGGTCTTGCCTGCGCGCAGCTGGCGGAGCCACATCGCCTGCGGCTTGGCGAACTTTATGGAAGATAACAGTTCCAGCTCTGGATCGAACTCCACGTCGAGCGGCTCGCCGGGCAAGGTCCAGACGAAGCGGTGCTCCTTCGCTTCGACCGTCTCGGTGAAGTCCCGGGACCAGCCCCGGCCCGTCACCCGGATCTTCGCCTTGAGCTTGTACGCGGGGTGGGCGTCGGAGACGTCCTGCGTCTGCGTGAGGTGGAGTTCCCCGCGCTTGCTCTTCTCGTCCCAGGACCAGCGCAGGCGCAGGGCAGGATGGCCGCCGCGGTACACCCATTGATCGAAGAAACCCTGCAGGTTTCTTCCAGTCGCTTCCTCGAACGCGGCGACCAGGTCCTGGGTTTCCGCGATTCCGTCCTTGTGCTTTTTGAGCCAGTGCCCGACGCCCTTCCAGAACAGCTTGTCGCCGAGCTCGAGGTGGAGCATGCGCAGGACCCAGCAGCCCTTCTCGTACAGGTGCCGGTCGAAGATCGTCCACGGGTCCGTGTAGGTGCGGCACACGATCGGCCGGCGATAGCGTCCCGAGTCCTCGTCGAGGTACACGCGCCGGTTCAGGAGGAGCTCGTACAGGGCCTCGTCATGGCCGCGGTCGGCCTCGAGGAATACGACCTCGGAGTAGGTCGCGAAGCCCTCGTTGAGCCAGGCGTGAGGCCACTCGGCGCAGGTGACGAGGTCGCCGAACCACTGATGGGCGAGCTCGTGCGCGACCAAGGTGTCGAGGTCGTGGTCGGCGAACGCCTGCTCGTCGATGAGGCAGGCGTCGGTCTGCGTCGTGGCCGTCGTGTGCTCCATCCCGCCCGGATACTCGGCCACAGCGACCTGCGCGTAGCGCGCGTACGGGTAGCGCACGCCGGTCTTCTCGGAGAAGATCCTCATCGCCGCGGCGGTCTTGCCGAAGCCGCGGCGGGCGTCGCCCTCGCGCCCCTTCTCGCAGTAGTAGACGACGGGGATCCCGTCCCAGTCCTCCACGACCTCGGCGAAGCGCGCGACGGCGAGCGTGATCAGGTAGATCGAGTGCGGCCGGTCCAGCTTCCAGTGATAAACGTGCTTCGTCCCGCCTTTCGACTCGTCGATCAGGATCCCGTTGGAGACCGCCCGGAAGCCCGCGGGCACCGTGGCCCGCACTTCCGAGGTGGCCTTCTCTCCCGGGGTGTCGTGGCAGGGGAACCATCGGCGCGCGTCCTCCGGCTGGCTCTGGGACCACATCTGCTCGGGGCTCTTCACGAAATGGAGGCCGGCCTCGGGGTTCGTGACCGAGTAATGCACTTCGACGTCGTGCGCCTCGTCCTCGGCGAGGATCTTCGGCGAGGTGACGACGAGCTTCTTGTCGGCGTTCTTGAAGCGGGCGGGCTTGCCGTCGAAGAGGACCTTCGTGACCTTGAGATCGATCGCGTCGAACGACAGGGACCGCAGCCCGGCGCGGCGCGCGCTGACGGTCGTACGGCAGAATCCCGAAAGACGGCGGCGATCGAAGTCGACGCTCAGATCGAGATAGATATGGCGCGTGTCGAAAGGCCGGTCCGGCGCGTAGACCGGCGGCGCGCCCAGGAGGGCGGCCTGCACCCCCGGGCCGGAGCCCCCGGCCGCGATTCTTCTTCCGCAGCCGAGGAACTCCCGGTCCAGGTTCGGCATTTAGGCGGCCACGGCTTCCGGCTTCGTCGCGGAGGCGGCTTCCTTGATCATCATCGCGGCGATCTCGTTGCGCTGGATCTGGTTGGTGCCTTCGTAGATCTGCGTGATCTTCGCGTCGCGCATGTACTTCTCCACCGGGAAGTCCCTCATATACCCGATGCCGCCGCACATCTGGACGCACTCGTTGGTGACGAACATCGCGGTATCCGAGCAGGAGAGCTTGCACATAGCCGACTCCTTCGTCCAGCGCTTGCCGTCGCCGGCCTGCAGGACGTCGTAGACGATCGCGTTCTCGTCGATCGCCTTCTTGTAGACGGGGAGCATGTACTTGTCCATCGCGTTCGCCGTGGTGTACAGCAGCGCGCGGCTCATCTCGATCTGCGTGGCGCAGTTGGCCATCATGTGCTGGATCGCCTGGAAGCTCGAGATCGGCTGGCCGAACTGGCGGCGCTGGCGGATGTAGGCCACCGTCTCGTCGAGCGCGCCCTGCGCGATGCCGAGGGCCTGCGCCGCCACGCCGGGGCGCGAGCAGTCGAAGGTGGTCTGCGCCGTGAACAGGCCGTAGCCTTCCTTGTACAGGCGGTTCTTCACCGGGACGCGGCAGTTGACGAAGTCGATCTGATAGGTCGGGTTGGCCCGGATGCCCATCTTGTGCTCCTTCTTGCCGAAGCCGAAGCCCGGCGTGCCTTTCTCGACGACGAAGGCGGTGACGCCGCGGGCGCCGCGGGAGCGGTTGGTGGTCGCGAAGACGACGTAGGTCTCGGCGACCTCGCCGTTGGAGACGAAGATCTTCGAGCCGTTCAAGACGTAGTGGTCGCCGTCGAGCTTCGCCGTGCACTCCGTCGCCGTCGCGTCGGAGCCGGCGTTGGCCTCGGTGATGGAGAAGGCGGCGAGCTTCTTGCCGGACGCGAGGTCGGGGATGAAGCGGGCGCGCTGCTCGGGGTTGCCCAGCAGCAGGATCGGGAGCACGCCGAGGCCGGAGGCCGCGAAGGCGAGGGCGATGCCGCCGCACGCGCGGGAGAGCTGCTCGATGACGAGCACCTGCTCCTTCAGGCCGCCGCCCATGCCGCCGTACGCCTCGGGCAGGTAGACCGAGTACAGGTCGGCCGCGGCCATCTTCTTGACCACGTCCCAGGGGAACTTCTCCTGCTCATCGAACGACTCGCGGACCGGCTTGATGTCGCGGAGCGCGATCTGCCACGCCAAATCCTGGATCTCCTTCTGCTGCTCGGTCAATTCGTAGATGTAGCTCATGACTCCCCCCTGTCCATCTTCCGGAGCGCGTCGCTTGCCGCGGCCTGCTCCGCTTCCTTCTTGCTCTTGCCGGCGCCCCGGCCGAGCTCTCGCTCGCCGAGCCGGACCGAGATCTGGAAGACCTTGTCGTGGTCCGGGCCCGTCGACGAGGTCGTTTCGTACGTCGGCGGCGACTTGTGCCGCTTCTGAAGGAGCTCCTGAAGCCGGCTCTTGTGATCGGTCTCGAGCAGGCTCCCGTGCCGGTCCGCGTACCACTTGCGGATGAACTTCGCCGCCGTCTCGTAGCCGCCGTCGAGGTAGATCGCCCCGATCAGGGCCTCGACGGCGTTCGCGAGAAGGCTTTGCCGCGTGCGTCCGCCGGTGTTCTCCTCGCCGACGCCGAGGTGGAGATAAGCTCCGATGCCCAGCTCCTCGCCCCACAGGGCGAGGCTTGGCCTCGAGACGAGCAGGGACTTCTTCTTAGAGAGGTTCCCCTCGGGCTCGTCCGGATAGCCCTCGTAGACCGCGTGCGCGACGACCGAAGCCAGCACGCTGTCGCCCAGGAACTCCAAGCGCTCGTTGTAGACCCCGGACCCGCTCTCGCTGGCGTAAGACTTATGCGTCAGCGCCTTCTTGAGCAGCCCGGCGTCCTTGAACCGGTACCCGACGACCTCTTCGAGAGGTCGAGGCATCGGAGCTATCGCCCTTACTTCTTGGCGTGAGCCGAGATGTAGTCGATCGCCTGGCCGACCGTCTGGATCTTCTCGGCCTGCTCGTCGGGGATCTCGGTGTCGAACTCTTCCTCGAGCGCCATGACGAGCTCGACGGTGTCGAGCGAGTCCGCGCCGAGGTCGTTGACGAAATGAGCCGTCGGGGTCACTTCAGCGGCGTCCACGCCGAGCTGCTCGACGATGATCTGCTTCACGCGGTCCGCGATGTTGGCATCAGCCATGATGTCTGTCTCCTTGTTACATGTATCCGCCGCCGTTCACGTTCAGCACGTGGCCGGTGACGTACGACGCTTCGTCCGACGACAAGAACAGGACCGCGCGAGCGACGTCCGAGGGCTCGCCCATCCGTCCGAGAAGGATCTTCTCGATGAGCTTCGCCTTCATCTCCTCGGGGATGACCTCGGTCATCCGCGTCTTGATGAATCCCGGAGCGACCGCGTTCGCCGTGATGCTGCGGGAGGCGAACTCCCGTGCGACCGACTTCGTCATCGAGATCAGGCCGCCCTTCGAGGCCGAGTAGTTGGCCTGTCCGGCGTTGCCTTCCTGCCCGATCACGGACGCGATGTTGACGATGCGTCCGTAGTGGGCCTTCATCATCGGCCGGATGCAGGCCTTGATGAAGTTGAAGGCGCCCTTCAAGTTCACGTTCATCACCACGTCCCAGTCCGACTCGGACATCCGCATCAGCAGGTTGTCCTTGGTGATTCCCGCGTTGTTGACCAATATATCAATTTTCCCGAATTTTTCAACCGCGGCCTTCACGACGGCCTCGCACTGGTCGAACTTGGTGACGTCGCAGGCGACGCCGAGGGTCTTGGACGCGTCCCCTCCGGCGAGCGCGGCGGCGGACTTGGCGGTCAGCTCGGCGTTGACGTCGACGACGACGACCTTGGCGCCTTCGGCGATGAAGAGCTCGGCCGTGGTGTAGCCGATGCCTTGCGCGGAGCCGGTGATGATCGCGACCTTGTCCTTCAGGCGGATCCCCGTCGTCGGGACGGGGCGCGGAGCGGTTTCGGTGGTCGTATTCATAGAGTCACTTTCTCCTCGGGCGCGCCCGTCCGGGCCACGACCTCCTTCAAAGCTGCCGGCACGCCGGCCTCGGCGATCTTGGCGGCGACGCGGATCGCGTTGGCGATCGCGCGCGCGTTCGACGACCCGTGGCTGACGATGGCGACGCCGTTGACTCCGACCAGGGGCGCGCCGCCGTACTCATCGTAGCTCATTTTCCGCTTCAGGCGCGAAAACGGACCGCGCAGGAAGAGCAGCGGCAGGCGGTAGGCCCAGGACGCCATCAGCTCGGTCTTGAGCTGGGCCATCATGGCCATCGCGGTGCCTTCCATCGTCTTGATCAGGACGTTGCCGACGAACCCGTCGCAGACCACGACGTCGGTCTTGCCGGCGGGCACGTCCCGTCCCTCGACGCAGCCGTAAAAGTTCACTCCAGCGCCTCTAAGCAACGGAAAGGCCTCTTTGGCCAGATCGTTGCCCTTCCCCTCCTCTTCGCCGATGGACAGCAGGCCGACGGTGGGCTCCTTGATCCCGTAGACGTGGCGGGCGAGCAGGGATCCCATCATCGCGAACTGCACGAGGTGCCAGGGCTTGCAGTCCACGTTGGCGCCGGCGTCGAGCATGACGGTCACGCCCTTCGCCGTCGGGATGGGGCACGCGATCGCGGGCCGCAGGACGCCGGGCACGCGCTTGAAATGGAACAGGGCCGCGACCATCGTCGCGCCGGAGTTGCCCGCCGACACGAAGCCGGCGGCGCGTCCTTCGGCCGCCATCTTCGCGGCGATCATGATGGACGCGCCGGGCTTGGCCCGGCAGGCCGCCGCGGGGTCCTCGTCCATGCCGACCGTCGACGGAGCGTCGACGATCTCGAACCGAGGGTCGCCCTCGGCGATGCCGCGCGCGGAGAGCTCCGCGCGGATCTTGTCGGCCGGTCCCGTGAGAAGCAGCTCGACGCCGAAGGCGTTCGCGGCCTGGATCGCCCCTTCGATGTTGGGGGGCAGTCCGAAGTCGCCGCCGACGGCGTCGAGCGCTATCCTCACGCGAGGTCTGTGTAAAGTCTTACTGCTTTCCTTCTTCGCCGCCTTCGGGCTGCGCGCCCTTCTTCTTCGTCTTCGGCGGGCGCACGAGCACGCCGTTGTAGTAGCCGTCGGCGCTGATCGTGTGCGGGCGGTGCCAGCGGCCGTCCTTGTCCTTGCTCAGAGGCACGGCCTCGAGCTTCCAGTTGGCGGAGCGGCGGCTGTCGCGGCGGGAACGCGTGTGTTTACGTTTCGGATTGGGCATTGTATTCCTCTATTTGTGGAGAAGGCTGATTTTAGCCTTTATGAGGGCGAGGGGTCAATCGGGGCTTTCGCGTATTGGAGAATCCCCCTCCCGGGACGCCGTCCCCGGCGCCGCCCTCGGGGTGGCCGCATTCCGCCACGTTGCGGTCCTTCCTGCAGACCTCGCACAGCCCCTTGCAGTCGGGCTTGCACAGGATCTTCATCGGCTGGATGAGGGCGATGGACTGGCGCACCTCGTCGGTGAGGTCCATCGGGCCGCCGTCGATGGGCACCATCACCTCGATCGGCGTGCTCCAGGCCTGCTCGACGGGCTTGAGGCAGCGCGTGCACTCGAACTTCCATTTCCCCTTCGCGGTGCCGGTGAACGCGGCCTCGTCGTCGACGGCGAGGATCTCGCCTTCGAGCTTGACCGGGCCCACGAGGGCCCCTTCGCTCAGGGCGTCGGGGAAGGTCTCCGGCGGCGTCTTGGCGTTCACGGCCAGGCGGCCGTTCTCCTTCACGTCCGTCAGCGGGAACTTGAAATCCGAGCTCATGAGCCCATGTTATCACTTATCTACGGGGATAGATATTCGCTCGTCCCGGGAAGAGCGAATATCACCGAGAATAGATCAGGGGAGAGGGGGCGGGCACTTGAGCGTCTGCCCGAGCGGGATCCAGGTGAGCCCCGAGGGCTCGCGCCGGCGCGGCAGCGCCCGCAGGCCGAAGCAGCGCGTCGTCCCGGGGGCGTCGCTCTCCAGGCGGTAGGTCAGCACCCACTCGAGCCAGTTGCGCTTGTCCTCGGGGCCGTCGAGGAGGTAATCGAAGACCTCGGTTGTGACGGGCAGGCCGAAGTAGGAGTCGGCGCCGGGCGCGAGCCTTTGTCCGGGGCCGCTCTCGGCGCGCTCCATGACCTCGCCCTTCACTCGGGCGGCCACGGTCAGCCGCACGCCCTCGGCGCGGACCTCGGCGTGGTTCTTGCGCAGCACCGAGACGACGTAGCTCTCCCCCTCCACGGGGAACATCGAGCGCGAGCGGTAGGTCGCGATCGTCACCGGCGACAGCGGGACCGCGGCGCGAGCGGGGGCCGGAGCGGGTTCGGCGACGGGCGCGGCGACGGGCGCGGCGACGGGCGCGGGCGCCGTCACGGTGGACGCGACGGGCGCGGCCGGAGCAGCGGGGACCGGCAACGTGGACAGGTCGGACGGCAGGTCCGCGCACATCGGCGCGAGCCAGACGACGGTGACGACGGCGATCACGAGCGCGAAAAATTTACCCATAACGCGCCGAGTATAGCCGATTTGGGACGGGCGCGATAGAACGGGTTACAGCTCCGCCGCGAGAAGGCCGGTTTGCTCTGCCAGGTCGTCGTCGGAAGTCCACTCCAAGGGGCGAAGGCCCAGGCGCGCGACGGCGGTCAGGTAGCGGCTTCGGCTTCCAGTTTCCAATACTTTGAACTCGTCTTTCGTGATCGTCGCGACGGACGAGTGGTGCAGCGCCCAAAGCCGAATCTTCTCTTTCTTCAGGAAATCTCGCCGGTCGCAAAGCAGGATCAACTCATCGTAGGTCGTCTGCATCTTGGCCAAGGGCGGCCAGTAGAGGACGACGTCCGTCACTTTATGGCGCAAGAGCCGGTCGAACTTCTCGATGAGATCTTCACCGATGCGGTCAGGATCATCCTCCATCAAAACGACTTGATGACCGTTCGCCCCGAGAGTCTTCGCGATAGAGCGGCGGACCAGCAGCGGGCTCTGATCGTCAGACGTCCGCTTCCCTCCGTCCCACATGCCCGGCCCGAGAAGGTAGACGACGGCCATAGGCTCAGCGGCAGCAGTCCTGAAGCTCGGCTACGGCTGCCGCGCCGAGTTCGGCCTTATGACGGACCGCGCTAGCGCTGAAGTCCCTGAGCGTTTCCAGGAATGCCTTTCCCCGCTTTCCCAGTTCGTATTCGACGAGCATGCGCCCTTTGGCTGAGGCCGCGACGCGGGGAACGATCCACAGCCCTTTGCGCAGGAATTTGACGGCGCGGTCCACCTGCGCGGGATTAAGGGCGAGGCTTCTCTGCAACTCCCCGAACCGCATGGGTTTGTGCCGGATCGCCTGCAAGATCCGGAGATAGTCCTTGTGCGCCATCAATTCCATGATCATGCCGATAGTATGCTTACATAATGTAAGTATGTCAATGGCCTCCCACCTATCATACGAATGAGGCCTCCATTTAGTTCCCTCCTATGGGCGGGAAAAAGACGTTCGCGGCGGAGCGCGCGCGCAGGGCGCGGGGCGGAAGGCCGAGCGCGCGGGCGACGATCGCCGCCGCCTTCTCGGCGAGGCCCGCGATCTTCCCGATGCGCGTCTCGGTGAGGTCGGTGCGCCGGGGGCCGGTCATCACGTCGGACACCAGGTAATCGATCGTGAGCGCCGCGCCGGGGTGGGCCGCGAAGGCATCGACGATGTGGGCGTGCTCCATGTCCACGGTGCGCACGCCGCGCGCGGTCATCTCCGCGACCCAGGCCAAAGTCTGCGTGTTGGAGGTCGGCATGGTCAGGTGCGAGCCGGCCTTCGGCTCGAACCAGTCGCCGAGGTTCGCCTCCGGGTCGAGCGAGCCGGCCGCGCTCATGACCGCGACGTTCCGGGCGCCGTGCTCGAGCACGGCCTCCATCAGGTCCCCCGCCAACTCGCCGAACAGGGGCATGAAGAACCAGACCTTGCGCCCGTCCTCGAGCTCGATGACCTTCATCGGCCTTCGCGAGATGTCGTTCTCGGGCGCCGGCTCGGTCTTCTTGGCGTTGAAGTCCTTCCAGAACGCGGCCATCTCCGGCGTCTCCTCGATCAGAGACCGCACCGCCGGCCTGGTCAGGCCGTACACGACGAGGTCGGGCACGTGCCCCAGCGCCTCGAAGGCCGCCTTGTACTCCGGCTTCCACGAGCGGAACCCGCGCCGGGTGAGCACGTCCGCAGCCGGGACTCCGGCGAGCTTCAAAAAGCTCTGCAGGTGGACGACCCGGCTCGCGCCGTTGACGCCGAGGATGAGGTTCACGGCTTCGCCGTTGGGCGTCGTCGCGTCGTAAACCATGTGAAAGCCGGTCTCTTTCGCGTAAGGCTCCCGCAAGGTCCACCCGTCCGTCTCCAGCGTCCGCCGCGCTTCCTGAGAGTCTCCCTCGACCACGAAATACCGTTTGCCGTTCGTCGTCCCGATGTTGTCCTTCACCCACTTCGGAAGATCCTTGACCGTGTGCGCCTGTCCAGGTTCGAGGCCGTTCAACTCCGGGTCGTAGCCCTCGGTGAAGCCGCCGGGCGGCAGCGGCCTGTCGTCGAGTCCCGCCGGGATGGGCCGCGCCACCGGCTTCCAGTCGTACTCGAACAGAGGGTTGTGGGTGTCGCCCTCGCTGTCGTACTGCTTCTTGCTGAACTCGACGCGGATGAAGGTGCGCATGAAGTCCGCTTTCGCGACGTCGGCGCGGTGCACCGAGTAGGAGTCCCAGAAGGCGATGTCGAAATCGGGCGTCGCGCGCGCGTTCGCCTCCTTCGCCTGGCGCTCGAGCTCGGCGTGGACGTGCTGCTTGGCCGGGTCGAGGGCGGTCAGGTCGAAGGGCTGGTCATAGAACACGGTCCCCAGGCGGTCGCTCGCCGAGTACAGATGCTCCGGAGGAAGCTTCACCTTATACCGGACGCCCTGCACGCCGTCGATGTGCACCCCGGGCCGTCGATGCGTGGTCCCCGCCTTCACCGCGTGCTGGTCCACGGTCAGGTACATGTAGAACTCGTCGAAGTCGGGGTTGACCGCCTTCTCGTGGTCGATGATCTTCCGTAAAAACTCCCGGAACTGGGCCAGCTCCTCGGGAACCTTGATCTCGGAGCCCGGCATCTTCACCGGCATGTTCAGCACCGAGGTCACGGGCTTGGAGAACGCGGCGCGGTCCTCGATCTCCCCGATCTTGACCGGCTTGTGCGGGACGAGAAGGTGCTTGAGGCTCCACGGCTCGAGCAGGCTCCCGTAGATCGGCGAGCGTCGGTCCGCGACCGCCGTCTCCCGGGGCGTCAGGACGAAGCCCTTCCCCGACAGCTTGGCCTCGCGCAGGTCGGTCCGCAGCGAGCGCTCCCGTTCGGTCCGTTCCGCGAAGGCGTTCTGCAGCTGGGTCGCGAGCTTCTCGTCCTTGTGCACGACGAAGGAGATCTTCTCGAGCGAGGTCCGCGCCCCGGCGAGGAAGCGCTCGACGCCGCGGCGGATCTCGGCGGCCACCTCCAGGTAGGTGCGCTCGACGGCGCCGAACACGGAGCCGGCGCGCAGGGCGGGCACGGCGAGCGACTTCAGGCCGTTCGCGTCGGCGGCGCGCAGGCCTTCGTAGACGATGTCGGACAGCGGCTTCTCGTACTTGTCGGCGACGAACAGGACGTTCTCGATCGGGCCTTTCCCGTCGCCGCGCGCGAGCAGGGACTTACCGTCCTCGAGCCTGGGGGCTTTCGCGAGCCGGGCGGCGAAGCAGCCGTCGGCGGCCTTGATCGCGGCGTTGACGCCGCCGTTGCAGAGCTTCTTGCGCTGGACCGTGGTGAGGACGGCGTCGGCCCGGGCCTCTCGGATATCCCCCGTCAGGACCTCGACGGCGAGGTCGGGCCCGGGGCCGGCGACGGGCGCGGGCTCGTCCGCGAAGGCCGGGCGCTCGGCGCCGAGCTCCTTGGCGATCGCCGCGATGGTCTTGTCGAGGCTTCGCTTGCGCGCGACCCAGCGGTCGCTGCTCTTGGTCCAGATGTTCCGGCTGATGGCCCACGACGCGGCGCCGACCTTGCTCTGCTGCTCCTCGCTGAGCAACGCGCGGACTGCGGGATAGTTGAGCACCTCGAACTTGAGGTCGGCGGCCTCGAGGTCCTGCCGGGTCGACTTGGCGTGGACGGGGCGGGCGAGGATCGGGGCGACGGCGGCCTGCAGGGCTTGGGCGAGAGGCGCGAGCCGCGGGTCCCGGGGATCGGCGGTCTCGAGAAGGCGCGAGACGGCCCTGACCGCGTCGGCGTTCGGGGCCGGAGCCGCGAGGAAGGCGTCGAACGCGGCCGTCCACTGGGGCACCTGGATCGCGTAGGAGGCCGCGGAGGCGCCGACGGCCGAGGCGCCGAGGGCGGCGGGGCCGGGCCGCACGACGAGGGCGGCGTCCGCCGTCTGGGCGGCGACGAGGAGCGCGGCGAGAAGGGACCAGGAGCGCATGAACCCTTATTCTATGGGGTAATCGGGCCTTGCGCCTGAGGCATTCAGCCTACGCAGGCCGGGCCGTTCGGCCCTTCAGTGCCGCCAGGCGCGGATGTCGGACAAGTACTCGTCTCCTAGGCGAGACCGGCGGCGATTGAGGGCTATGATGAAGGCCATGAGAACCTCGGTCATCGCTTCGCCGCGGTCCGTGAGGACATAGATGGGGACGTATATCCCCGTGGCGGTGTCGGCGGCCGTAAGCTCGACCATCTTGGACTTCGTCAAGAACCTGAGGGCTCGCGCGATCTGCGGCGGATGCAGCTCGAGTTCCTTCTGCAGCGCGCCGAATCGCATCGGACGGCGTTCGAGCGCGCTCAGGACCCGGACATAGTCGCTGTGGGCCAGCAGTTCCCGGATCATGTCCTTGAGGCTACTAACAATCCGTTAGTCGGTCAATCGGGAGAGTCCTGGCGGCGGCGGGGCGTTCAGAAGCCCGCGGTCTCGCGGACGAAGTACGGCCTCATGTCCTTGAGGTCGTAGTAGATGCGCACGAGGATCTCGGCCAGGAGGCCGATGAGCACCATCTGGAAGCCGATGAGCAGGCAGAAGATCGCGACCTGGAACAGGGGCTGGTCCTTGACGAAGATGCCCAGGTAGAACTTCTTGTACAGGGTGTCGAGGCCGAAGGCCACGCCGAGCAGGCCCATCAGCACTCCCCCGCCGCCGAACAGGTAGATCGGCTTGCCGAGGTAGGAGTCCATGAACTTGACCGTCATGAGGTCGAGCAGGACCTTGAAGGTGCGCGAGATGCCGTACTTAGAGACGCCGCGCGTGCGGGCGCGGTGGTTGACCGGGACCTCGGCCACGCGCGCGCCGAGGAAGCCGGCCAAGGCGGGCACGAAGCGGTGCATCTCGCCGTACAGGCGCAGCGGCTTGAGGTACTGGGCCCGGTAGAGCTTGAGCGTGCAGCCGTAGTCGTGCAGGTGCACGCCGGTCACGTAGGAGATGAAGTTGTTCGCGATGATCGACGGCAGCTTCCGGTCGAGGAAGCGGTCCTGTCGGTCCTTGCGCCAGCCGGAGACGCAGTCGTAACCCTCGTTGAGCTTGGCGATGAGCTTCGGCACGTCGCGCGCGTCGTTCTGCATGTCGGCGTCGAGGCAGACGATCAACTCGCCCGAGGCGTGCTGGATGCCGGCGAGCATCGCGGCGGTCTGGCCGGCGTTGCGGCCGAGGCGGACGGCCTTGAAATCGGGGTATTTCTCGACGAGCTTGAGAAGCTCGTCGTAGGACCGGTCCTTGGAGCCGTCGTCGACGAGGATGACCTCGTAGGGCTTGCCCAGGGCGTTGAGCGCGGCTGAGACCTCCTCCCCCAACGCGGGCAGGTTCTCCTCTTCATTGTAGACCGGGATCAGGGCCGACAGGTAGGGCTTGGCGCTCACCGCGGCGATTCTACCGTTTTTTATGGAGCGATGGAACTTTTTGGGCGCCTCGATCGTATGATAATGGAGGTCCGCGAAGTCAGCGGCTGATCATGAGCGGGATTCTAAGGATGCTTGAATTCAGAGAACGGCCCTGTTACACTGGAGGCATGGGCCTTTCCTCGTATATCGACGCTGCGGTGGCCAGCGCACGCTTCAAAACCCTGGAAGACAAGACTTGCTTCGGCGAGATCCCTGGTTTCAAGGGCGTTTGGGCCAGCGCCAAGACGGCGAAGAAGTGCCGGGAAGCCCTGCGGGAAGTGCTTGAAGACTGGATCGTCCTCAAGCTGAGAAGCGATGAGGCCCTGCCGGCCGTACGCGGCAAGCGCTTGACACTTCCCGAACTCACGCGTGCCTAAGCCGCTCAAACGGCGCGAACTCGTCGAGAAGCTGCGCGAGCACGGGTTCGACGGGCCATATGCGGGCGCCAAGCATCAGTTCATGGTCAAGGGCGGACTGAAGCTTCGTGTCCCCAATCCTCACAGGGGCGACATCGGTGAACCCCTGCTTCGAGAAATCCTGCGTCAGGCGGAGATCGATCCGAAGACTTGGTAGGTTCATCCCCGATAAAGCGTAAGGCCGGCGCTCGTGCGAGCGCCGGCCTCTTTTGTCGATCGGACTTTAGGCGGCGACGGCCGTCTTGTCCATGTTCTTGACGATCGCCTGGCCGAACTCGGAGCACTTGATCTTCGTCGCGCCCTGCATCTGGCGCTCGAAGTCGTAGGTCACGGTCTTGGCCTGGATGGTCGCCTCGAGGCCCTTGATGATCAGGTCCGCGGCTTCCTGCCAGCCCATGTGCTCGAGCATCATCACGCCGGAGAGGATGAGGGAGCCCGGGTTGACCATGTCCTTGTTGGTGTACTTCGGGGCCGTGCCGTGCGTCGCCTCGAAGATCGCCACGCCGTCGCCGATGTTGGCGCCCGGTCCGATGCCGAGGCCGCCGACCTGCGCGACCGCCGCGTCCGACAGGTAGTCGCCGTTCAGGTTCGGGGTCGCGATGACCGAGTACTCGTCCGGGCGGAGCAGCAGCTGCTGGAAGGTCTGGTCGGCGATGCGGTCCTTGATGAGGATCTTGCCGGCCGGCATCTTCCCGTTGAGGTCGTCCCACAGCTCGGCCTCGGTCACGATCTGGTCGCGGAACTCGGCCTTGGCCACTTCATAGCCCCAGTCGCGGAACGCGCCTTCGGTGAACTTCTGGATGTTCCCCTTGTGCACGAGGGTGACGGAGGTGCGCTTGTGGGCGATGGCGTACTTGATCGCCATGCGGATGAGTCTCTGCGATCCGGTCTTGGAGATCGGCTTGATGCCGATGCCGCTGTCGGGGAACGGGATCTTGACCTTCATCTCGTTGGTCAGGAAGTCGTAGACCTTCTTGTTCTCCGGCGTGCCCTGCTGGAACTCGATGCCGGCGTAGATGTCCTCGGTGTTCTCGCGGAAGATCACGATGTCGAGCTTCGACGGGTCCTTGACGGGGCACGGGACGCCTTTGAACCAGCGCACGGGGCGCACGCAGGCGTACAGGTCGAGCTTCTGGCGCAGGCCGACGTTGACCGAGCGGAAGCGGGGCGTGATCCACTCCGACTTGCACTTCGGGCAGGCGGCCGGGCGGTCCATCAGCTCGGCGGCGCAGTCGAGGCAGACGAACTTGAAGGAGCCGGCGGGCGTGGTCAGCGGTCCCTTGAGGCCGACGCGGAACTCCTTGAACGCGGCGACCGTCTCCTCGGGGAGGACGGTGTCCTTGTCGTAGGCCTTCAGCGCGGTGAGGCCGGCGTAGACCTCCATCCAGGCGATCTTGCGCTTGCCGCCGTAGGCCTTGTCGACGGCGCCGTCGAGGACGATCTTGGTGGCCTTCCAGAGGTCGAGGCCGGTGCCGTCTCCCGGGAAGAAGGGGATGATCGGGTTGTCGGGGACTTCGAGCTTGCCGTTCTTGTAGCCGATCTTGGTTCCGGCGGGGACGGTGTACTTGGGCATGTGATCCTCTCTAGGTGACGCTGTTGTGATGGAAATAAGACTATTAAGCTCACACGTGTTGCAACGCTTTGGCCGCCGCCTTGATGGCGCCGAGCGCGGCCTCGTACATGTCGGAAACGGTGCCGCTGTTGTCCGAGTGCGAGAAGTAGATCGGGGCCATGTCGCGCCGGGTCACGGGCTGCAGGCGCGAGAAGGAGCCGGGGGCCGACATCGGCATGGGGTGGCCGCGGCGGTAGACGCGGACCTCGCGCAGGTGGTCGGCCCAGCCCGGGAACATGGTCAGGAGCTCGTCGGCGGTCGCGTGCGCCTCCCCGAGGACCTCCTCGTCGTCGAGCAGGTCGGCGCGCGCGGCCTCGGTCTTGGGGGCGTACACGGTGACGACCTGCTTGCGGTCCAGGTCCCCCCCGTCGGCGTGAGTGACCCAGTCGGCGGGGATGAAGTCGGTGAAGTGGCGGGCGCCGACGGCCCAGTTGTCGTAGTTGAGGTTCCAGACGACCTTGTCGAAGCAGAGGTTGTAGACGAGGTAGGGCGCGTAGCGCATCGCCTTCATGGCCTTGGCCTGCTCCTCGGGGATGTCCGCGACGACGTGGCGGGCCATGTACTTGGGGATGGCCATGACGACGGCCTTGGCGCGCACCGTCTCCGGGCGGCCGTCCTTCATGAAGGAGACGAGCGCCCGTTTGCCCTCGCGGCGGACGGCGAACACGGCCGCGCCGGTGACGAAGCGCTTCTTCTGGTCCTCGGGGAAGCCGGCGAACAGCTGGCGGGTGACCATGCCCAGGCCGCCCTCGAAGGTGCGGCGCTCGCAGGGGGCCCACTCGTGCACGGCGTGCAGGCCGACCAAGGCGGAGGTGTCCTTCGTGGCCGCGCCCCAGTTGGACGGGCCGAAGTAGTCCCAGTACTTCTGGACGCGGCCGTCGTAGCCGGAGAACAGGTCGGCGAAGGTCATCGCGTCGAGCTTCGCGGCGTCCTTGACTCGGTCGAGCTTGGCGGTGTCGCGGATGAAGCGGCGGAAGTCGTCCTGCACGGGCTTGGGATAGGGGAGCTGGGCGTAGCTCGGATAGTCGGGGTCGCTGTTCCAGAAGTCCTTGATCCACTTCCCGTCCCAGTGGGCGGAGTCGTTGCCCTTGATGATCGGCGGGTTGACGTTCCAGCGCTTGAACAGGGCCTTGACCTCCTCGTTCTCCAGGGAGAGCCAGGCCGAGCCGGTGCAGTAGTTCAGGCCTTCCCAGGTCTCGGTCCAGCAGTTGCCGCCGACGTGGTCGTCCTTCTCGAGCATGAGGAAGTCCGAGCCGAAGCAGCGCTCGGCGGCGGCGAGGCCGGAGGAGCCGCCGCCGACGACGACGACGTCGAGGTCTCGCGAGGGCGGCGGCAGGGACTTGAGCAGGCCGTCGCGGACGTCGTGGCAGACCTTGTTGCTCTCGCTGCCGAGCCGGGCCCCGGGGATGGAGGCGGAGCCGGGGCCTTCGACCTTGCCTTGGGGCGCGCAGCCGAACGGCGAGGCCGAGGCGGCGCCGGCGATGACCCACTTGATGAAGGAACGCCGCGAGATATCCATTCCGCGAATTAAAGCAATTTTAGCGGACCTGGAATGAGGAGGGGTCGTCGAGGAAGGAGGCGGCGTCCTCGGCGCCGTGGGCGAGCATCTTGGCGAGGCCGGCGGCCCGGAAATCGAGCATCATCGGCTCGAGGCGCCGGGAGGGCGCGAGGCGATGCACGCGCGGCGGGCGGTCCGAGAGGAGGAGGGGCTGAAGGCCCTCGTCGACGAGGCCGCGGCCCGCGTCGCGGCAGCGCTGGTCGAGGCCGCGCCACGGAGTCCACCAGCGCCTGCCGACCTCGTCGGCGCGGACCATCTCGAGGACGAGCACGTCGGCGCAGGCGGCGAGCGGCGAGAGGTCGAGCGGCAGCGGCATCGGCACGCCCCCGTCGATGAGGCGGCGGCGGCGGCCGCGGTACTCGAGGTCCACGGGCGGGAAGGCGAGAGGGATCGCGCAGCTGCCCGCGGCGTGCTCGATCAGCGGCCCGTCCCATCCGTCCCGGCCGCCGGGCGTGAAGCGGGCGTTGAGCGGGGAGCCCTCGGCCGGGCAGGCGGTGACGATGGTGAAGTCCGCGCGCAGGGCGGCCATGGCCGCCGCCTCGTCGCGCGCGGCGCCGAGGAAGGCGCGCAGGGGCTCGGCGGAGAACAGGGAGAAAGGGCTCAGCCGCGGGCTCAGGCGCAAGGCGCCGGCGCCGAGGGAGCGCCAGCGGGACATCGCCTCGGGCAGGCGCTCGAAGGCGAGCGCGGAGCCGTTGATCGCCCCGATGCTGTAGCCCATGACGACGTCGAAGCGCAGGCCCCGGGCGACCAGCGCCTCGAGCGCCGCGGCCTGCCAGGCGCCGAGCGCTCCCCCTCCCTGAAGGAAGATGCCGAACGGCTCAGCGAAGGAGGCGGGCGTAAAGCGCCTCCTGGGAGCGGACCATCCCGTCGATGTCGAACTCCGGGCCGATCGCGGCCGCCGCCGCGGCGCCGAGGCGCTCGCGCAGGGACTCGTCCTTCAGCAGCTCCGTCACGCGCCGCGCGAGCGCGGCGTGGTCCCCGGGCTCGACCATGAACCCGTTCTCGCCGTCCTTGATGAGATCCGTGACGCCGTCGGTCGCGTAGCACACCGCGGGCAGGCCCGACCTCATCGCCTCGACGAGCGCGCGGGGCAGCCCCTCCCAGAGCGAGGTCATGACGAAGACGTCCGCCGCCGCCAGCCATTGCGCCGCGTCGCGGCGCCAGCCGAGGAACAGGACCTTGCCCTCGAGGCCGAGCGCGAAGGCGCGGGCCTCGAGCGCGCGGCGCTGGGGGCCGTCGCCGAGGAAGACGAAGCGCGCCTCGGGCGCCTCGGCGAGGACCTTCGCCGCGGCGGCCACGAAGTCCCCCGCGTTCTTTTGGGGCTTGAGGTTCCCGACCGATACGACGAGGAGCTTGTGCATTCCGACGCCGGCGGACATCTTGAGCTTGGCCGCGTCCACGGGCGCCGGCAGGCCCGCCAGCGCGACGCCGGAGCGGATGAGGACGGCGTCCTTCGGCCGCACGATGTCGTGGGCGGCCGCATAGTCGACGTTCGCCTTGGAGACGAAGACCAGCGCGTCCGTGAACCGGGCGCAGAGCCGCTCCAGGAAGACGTAGAGGTTCTTGACGAACGCCGGCTGGCGGTCGTGGAAGCCGAAGCCGTGGTAGGTGTGCACGACGACGGGGACGCCCGCGAGCACGGCGGCGAGGCGGCCGAGTATGCCGGCCTTGGAGCTGTGCGTGTGCAGGACGGCGGGCCGCTCCGCGAGGAAGATCCTGGCGAGCTCGAGCAGGGCCAGAAGGTCGTAGAACGGAGAGATGTCCCGGAGCAGCGAGTCCACCCAGACGACCTTGATCGAGGGATCGGAGAGGACTTCTTCATCCAGGATCCCGCCGCGGCCGCAAACGAGGAGGGGCTCATAGGCGTCGCGGTCCAGGTTCCGGACGGTATGCAGCGTGTTCTGCTGGGCGCCGCCGAGATCGAGGCGGGTGACGAGGTGGACGACCTTGACGGGCATGGGGCCCATGATACTACTTGCTCTTGGGCTTCTTGTGGAAGTCGAGCGTGCGCTTGTAGGGGCCGACGGCGGCGGGAACGGCCGCCTTCGGGGCCTCGGGATGGAGGAAGTCCTTCACCTCGAGGCGCGGGAAGTAGTGGCGGACGATCTCCCTCCAGGGCGCGCCGAGGGCGGCCTGACCGAGGGCGCCGCCGCGCGGGAAGCCGAGCCCGGCGCCGGTTCCGGCGCCCCAGAGGATCAGGCGCGAGAGGCGCTTGCCGTCCATCAAGGGCTGCACGGTGAAGAGCGTGGAGCGCAGCGAGTTCGGCCCCAGGAGCTCGTCGATCTCCTTGCGGCCGGAGTACAGCGCGGCGCCGTCCGTCCCGATCACCTCGAGCGCGCGCACGCGCCCGGACCGGGTGCGTCCCGCCACGCGCACGCGGCGGATCGTGCCCAGGTCCTTGCGGCGCTCGACGCGCAGGCGCATCTCGCGCGCGTCGATGACGCGCATCCAGCGCGTGGCGTTCGGCGTCGCCACGGCCGCGGCCTCGCTGAAGAGGCCTTGAGGCGGCGACTCGTGAGTGTAGCGCTCGAGCTCGACGGGCGTGCGCCAGGGGATGCTCGGATGGGCGGAGTCCTGCACCGAGACGAGGTGCTCGAGGCCCGGCTCGCCGGTCTCGGCGCCGTCCTCCGTGGTGCCGCCGCTGTCGACGTGCTGGAGGACGCGGGCAGCGCGTCCTTTGAGCGCGAGCGCGATGCCCTCGGTGTCGACCACGGCCTCGGCGGCGGAGGTCATCTCGCCGCTGACGCCGATGGTGCGCTGGGTGGAGTCGTCGTCGAGCAGGTCGCAGCGCTCGAGCGTCTCCTCCCGGTTCTCCGCCGCCCAGTACGCTGCGGTCCGGGAGACGACGGCCTGGGCGCGCAGCGCCTGCGGAGGGCTGTCGATCGGCAGGAGCAGGGAGACGACGCCGATCAGGTACTGCTCGACGGGCGCGACCTGCACGAGCCGGAAGCCCCAGGGATTGGGTACGACCTCGACCGAGCCGCGCACCTCCCGGTCTCCGGGGTCCACGCCGATCTGGTCCGTGATCTTGGCGGTCTTGATGAGGACGGACCCGCGCTTGGCGTCGGGCACGAAGGAGAACGGCGTCTTCGAGGTGAAGAGGATGTTCCTCGAGGCGTCGCGCACCTCGACGAGGCCGTTCTCGGGGCGGAAATCGATCTCCCACTGGTCGAACGGGCGGCCGTTGTCGCGCAGGACGCCGTGGGACACGGAGTTCACCTTGAAAGGGCTGTTCGACATGACGTACGCGCGCGTCATCACCGCCGGCCGCCCGTCGGGCGCGCCGTACAATCCGACCCGGATCGGGCGGGTGTCGGCCGGCACGGGCGTGTCGGTGCGCTCGGGGTCGAGCACGGGCCGCGCGATGCGGCGCACGCCGGCGGCGGCGTCGAGGTCGCCGGTGATGAAGCGGCCGGCCTTGTCGTAGGCCTTGCGCGCGTCGGCGTCCTTCGCGTCGAGCGAGAGGACCTTCTTGTAGGCGCGCCAGGCCGCGCGGTTGTCCCCCGCCGCGGCCAGCGCCTTGGCGAGGCCGCGCAGCGCCTCGTTGTTCGCCGGGTCCACGTCGACTGCCTGGCGCAGGTAGGTGAGCGCCGTCTGGCGGTCGCCGCTCATCAAGGCCGCCTCGGCGGTGAGCTGGGCGGAGACGGAGATCGCGTACGGCCCGGAGATGCCCGCGCGCCGCAGCGGGGCCTCCGCGGCCTTGGGCTTGGCGTCGAGGATGTATGACAGCCCGAGCCCGACGTTGGCCTCGGCCTGCATGGCCGTCGTCGACGACCGGTCGATGGCCCTCGTGAAGGCGTCCCGCGCCTCGCGCTGGCGGCCCGTCGCGAGGTAGGACCAGGCGCGCTGGTTCCAGGAGAACCCGTCGGCGCCTTCCAGGAGCGAGGCTTTCAGCCACTGGGCGGTGGCCGCCTCGTGCTGGCCCAGGTCGCGCAAAGTCAGGGCGAGGTTGATCTCGGGCTCGGGCGCGGCGACGCCGAGCTCGGACAGGTACCGCCACGCGCTCTCGGCGTCCTCGTGGCGCCCGGCGAGGAAGGCTCCTCTCGCCGTGGAGACGGCCTCGGCGGCGTCGGCGGCCGCGCGGGCGGCCGGCGGGAGAAGGGCGCCGGAGAGCGCCAGGAGGACCGCCGCCGCTTTCCTCATCGGCGCGCGGCCTTGCCTTTCGGCCGGGGCGTGTCGAACACGTCGGGGTTCATGTCCTCGGCCGCGGCGGGCCGGAATGACTCCTTCTTCTGGGGTATGGCGAGGCGCAGTTTATTGAGGCGCTCGACGGCCGCGGAGCGGTACGCCGGCGTGTCGAGGCCGAGCGCGTTGTCGGCGAGGCGCTGGAACTTGTCGACGTTGAAGCCGTTGGCCTTGGCGGCCGCGATCTCGGCGCTGACGGCGCGGTGCAGCCCTTTGAGCTTCGCCGACTCGCGGGCCTCGGACGTCTTGATGATGTCGGCGGCCAGCGGCGAGGAGGCCTCGGCGGGCGGGTGCATCATGAGGTCGGCCCGGCCCTGCGCGTAGCCTCCCCAGCGCCCGCCGGCCCAGACGGCGGCCAGGATGACCGAGCCGACGATGATGACGCGGCGCTCGAGCAGGCGGAGCAGGAGGTCCATGGGCCTTAGGCCGGCTTCGTCGGCGGCGGCTCGGGAGCGGGGCTCTCCGGCGGCTTCGCTCCCGGCTTCTCCGTCGTGGTCAGGATGACGATCTTGTTGGCGATCGCGGGCAGGCCCGCGCACTTCTGCATCATCTCCTCGATCTCCTGGGCGATGTACCAGGCGAGGATCTTCTGGTCGTTCTGGCGGATGTGCTGATGCGCGAGCAAGGACATGTCGTGCAGGGTCTTCATCGAGTTGGAGACGCGCGAGGAGGCGCGCATCACGCCCGTGGCGAACTTCCCGGCGGCGACGTCGTACTCGGCGATGCGCTCCATCCCGGCCAGCAGCCCGGTCAGGCCCGAGAGGTCCATGCCGAACGTGCGCAGGTCCCGGCGGAAGTTCTGAAGGTCGTAGCCGTACATCGTGTCGTTGTCCTTCATGTTGTTCTTCGCCGCGGCGGAGATCTTCTGGGCGCGGAACAGCAGGTCCTCGAGCTTGGACTTGACGATGCTGATGCGGTCGGCCGTCAGGGACAGCGTGCCTTCGAGCTGCTTGAGTCCTGGGACTAGGTCCATGTCACTCCTTCAACAGGTCGTCCAAAAGCGTCTCGTCGGCCGGCGCCGAGTCGGCCGGGGACTTGGCACCCCTCGCCTTCGCCGCGCGCTTTGCGGGGCTGGGACGGGCGGGCTTGGCCGGCTCTTCGGCGGACTCCTCGAGGGCGGGCTCGGACGGAGGCGCGTCTCCGAGCATCGAGTCGAGCGTGTCCTCCTCCGGCGCCTTCACCGGCGCCTTCGGCTTGACCTTCACGGGCTTGGGCTTCGGCGGCGCGGGCGGCGCCGCGGCCTTGCCGGTCAGCACCGACTTGGCGGCGGCGTTGCGGCCGATCAAGGTCTTGCCGTCGAGGTCCACCTCGAACTCGTAGGCGATCGTAGGCGCGCCCGGAGCCGAGCTGCGGGCGAAGTAATTGACCTGGACGCGGCTGCCGGCGAGCGGATCCGCCATCCACGGCGAGAGGTTCCCCGCGGACGGGGCGAGGTCCTCGAGCGCGCGCTCGAGCGTGCGCTCGCCGGGCAGCGGCCAGGCCTTGGCGAACGCGACGGCGAGTTCGCGGGGGTCGGGCGCGGCGGCCGGCGCGGGCGCCGGCTCGGGCGGAGGCAGAGGCGCCGGCTCGAGCACCTCGGGGGGCGCCTTCGGCTTGCGCAGGCCGGGCACGAACCCGCCCATGACGGCGAGGACTCCCAGCGCGGCCGCGCCGAGGACGGCTCCGATCATCAGCGCTTTCTTCCCCTTGGCGGGAGGAGGAGGGGCCGAGACGCCGGGCGGCTCCGCCTCGGCGGACGGCAGAGGCGCCGCGTCGGGCGCGAGCGCGCCGCCGGACGCGTCCGCGAACGCCGTCGGATCGAAGTTCGGAGCGGAGCCCGGGGCCTCGGCGGCGGCCGGGGGCATCGAGGCTTCGAAGGAGGGCAGCGGCGAGACCTCGTTCGTCGGGAACTCCATGGCCGGCACGGGAACGGGCTGAGCGCTCGCGGCGGGCGGAGGCGGCGGCGCGATGTCGGTGAACGGCGTCGGCGCCGGGCCCGGCTTGGGCGCGGACATAGGCGACATCGGCGGCTGCTGCGCCTTCGCCGCGACCGCGGCGGACGCGGCGGCGGAGGCGGCCTCGGCCGCCAGTTCCGCTTGGCGGGCCTTGGATTCCTCGAGCTGGCGGCGGAGCTCCTCGACGTCCTTGGCGAGGCCGGTCAAGGTCTGGCCCTGCTTCTCCACGTCGCTCTCGACGCGCTTCTCCTCCTCCACGGCCTTGTCGAGCGTCTCGCTCAGCAGGCGCACGGAGGCGAGGCGCTCCTCGAGCCCGGCGATCTGGCGCTTGAGCTCCTCGGACTCGCGCAGGCGAGCCACGGCCTCGCTGCGGATCTCGCTGGCCTCGCGGCTCTTGCCGGCGAGCTCCTGATGCACGGAGGAGAGCTCGGCGTCCTTCGCGCGCAGCCCTTCCTGCAGCTGGAGCACGACCTCCTCGAGCACGGCTACCTTCTCCTGGATGCTCCCGAGCTGGGCGAGATCCTTGAGCGTCGGCTCCGGGGGCAGGCCAGCGATCGAGAGCACCGAGGTCTTGCCCCCGTGAGCGCTCGCGCGCACCAGCGCCACCGAGAGATCGGGCACCATGCCGGCGCGCTGCCAATCGCCCATGCTGGTCCCGCGTCTTCCTTCCGGGCAGACGAGGCTCTCGGGGGAGAAGACCGAGATCTTCTCCATCTCGTCGGGCGCGTAAGGGCCCAGCACCTGATTGTTCTGGAAGATCCAATATTTCATGGGTCCTACGATTATAAAGGAGGGACGCGTCCGCTCGGTGTCGGAATTGTTAACCCTCGCATCCCTTCAAGAGTACCCTCCCGAGGCCCCGGCGTCAAGAGTTGGATTTATTTTACGGATTTTGCTATCATCCTCTTCCGACGGATCGGTAGCTCAGCGGTAGAGCAAACGCCTCTTAAGCGTAAGGTCGTGGGTTCGATCCCCACCCGGTCCAAAATTTATCTCACGACGGGCGGGACCGAGCGTTCCTCGGTCCTTTCTTTTAATAACGGGCGAGTGGCGGAACGGCAGACGCGCACGGCTTAGGACCGTGTGCCGAAAGGCGTGGGGGTTCGAGTCCCCCCTCGCCCATTCCAGACCCTCGCCGGAGGCAACATGGGGATCTTCTCAGCGCTGAAGTCGGACAAGCCGAAGTTCAAGAAGCTCAAGGAGGAGGGCTGCGTCGTCACGCTCTCCGTCGAGGTCGCTCCGCAGGAAGTGACCGACCAGTCCCAGACCGCGCTGATGCGCCTGCAGTCCCTGGCCCGCATCCCCGGCTTCCGCGCCGGCAAGGCGCCGCTCGACATCGTCAAGCAGCACTTCGCCGGCCGCGCGCGGGAGGAGGCCATCGACGCCCTGATCCGCAAGCACGTGCCCGCCGCCCTCGAGGACCTGAAGCTGCGCGTCGTCGAGACCCCGACGGTCTCCGACGTGAAGTGGAAGGACGGCGAGCCCCTGGTCATCACGGTCCAGGCGGAGATCGCTCCGACCCCCGTCGCCAAGGACTACCTCAAGATCCCCGTGACCCGCAAGCCTCAGGCGGCCGACGCGGCCGCCCTCGACAAGCGCATCGAGGAGCTCCGCGACGCGCAGGCGCGGCTCGACGTCGCCAAGGACGAGACGGTCGGCGAGAAGAACTTCGTCGTCATCGACTATTCCGCCTCCCAGGGCGGCAAGGCCCTGCCGAACGCGAAGGGGACCTCCGAGCTCGTGGATATGTCGTCCGAGCAGAGCGTCGAGGGCCTGAGCCAAGGCCTCAAGGGCATGAAGCGCGGCGAGACGAAGACGATCAAGGTGAAGCTCGGCGGCAAGGAGACGGACCTCACGGTCACCGTCACCGAGATCAAGACCAAGGTGCTTCCGGCCCTCGACGCCGAGTTCGCCAAGGACATGGGCATGGAGAGCCTCGACGAGCTCAAGGGCAAGCTGAAGGAAGTCCTCGACCGCGAGGTCAAGTCCGCCTCCGAGTCCGACGTGGTGCGCCAGATCGAGGAGGCGCTGGTGAAGGCGAACGTGTTCGCCCTGCCTCCCTCCATGGTCGAGCGCCAGCTCGAGGGCATGATGGACCGCATGCGCCGCCAACTGATGGGCGCCACCCAGCTCTCCGACAAGGTGCTCAACGACCTTCGCGCGAAGCTCCAGCCGAAGGCCGAAGACGAGGTCCGCCTCGCCTTCGTGATGTCCGCGATCGCCGAGAAGGAGAAGATCGAGGTCACCGACGCCGAGCTCGCCTCCGAGCTCGAGGCCGGCCTCAAGGACGCCGAGAACGAGGCGAAGAAGAAAGAGCTGACCGAGATATTCTCCAAGCGCAAGGACCAGATCTCCCACATGATCCGCGAGCGCAAGACGCTCAACCTGCTCAAGGAGAAGGCCGTCTACACCGAAGCCAAGGCTTAAGGCCCGGGGACGGCCCACAGGCGCCGGCGAGAGCTCGCCGGCGCCTTTTTTGTGCCTTGAAGAGCACGCGAACTCGCACCGGGAATAGTCGGCGTGCCGTTGGCGGCACGCCGTCGCTTGCCCGCACTTGAGCCCGATTCCCAGAAAAGCTATCGTGTAGATATGCCCGCCATCCTCCCCCAAGTCCTCGAGAAGTGGAACCAAGGCTCCGCCGTCGGCTACGACATCTTCTCCCGCCTGCTGAAGGAGCGGATCATCTTCGTCGGTGGTGATGGTGGAGCAGTGACCACCGACTCCGCGAACCTCCTGATCTCCCAGCTCCTGTACCTCGACGGCGAGGACTCCGAGAAGGACATCCACATCTACATCAACTCCCCCGGCGGCATGGTCACCGCGGGCCTCGCGGTGTACGACACGATGCAGTTCATCCGCGCCCCCATCTCGACCTTATGCATGGGCATGGCGATGAGCTTCGGCGCGGTGCTGCTGGCGGCCGGCACGAAGGGCAAGCGCCTGATCCTTCCTCATGCGCGAGTGATGATCCACCAGCCGTTGATCCGCGGCGGGATGCAGGGCCAGGAGACCGACATCCGCATCGAGGGCGAGGAGATGGGCCACACCCGCAAGCGCCTCTCGGAGATCCTCGCCAAGCACACCGGCCAGCCCTACGAGAAGCTCGACAAGGACGTCGAGCGCAACTTCTACCTGTCGGCCGAGGAAGCCGTCGCGTACGGCCTCGTCGACAAGGTCGTGCCCGTCAGCAAGATCCTCCCGGGGTTCAAGCCTTGAGCGAAGCCAAGAAGACGCCTCCCGCCCGCCCGACGCGCCTGCCGCTGCTCGCGGTCCGCGACGTCGTGGTCTTCCCGCACATGGTCCTGCCGCTGTCCGTCGGCCGCCCCAAGTCGGTGAAGGCGATCGAGGCGGCCATGAAGGACCACGCGAAGTTCCTGTGCGTCGTCGCCCAGAAGGACGTGACCGTCGAGGACCCGAAGACCGAGGACGTGTACGGCATCGGCGTGCTCGTGGAGGTCGTGCAGTACCTGAAGATGCCCGACGGCACCCTCAAGGTCTTCCTGCAGGCGCACGCGCGCGCCGCCGTCAAGTCGATGGAGTTCGACGAGGCGGGCGGGCACTGGAACGCGGTCCTGACGTACCCCGAGCCCGCCGCGAGGCTCTCTGCCGAGACGAAGGCCCTGATGCGCCACGCCATCGAGGTCGGCGAGGAGCACTCGAAGTTCGCCCGCCGCGCCCCCGCCGAGATGCCCGCGCTGGGCGCCATCGAGGACCCCTCCGAGCTCGCCGACAAGCTCGCGGCGGCGTCCGTCATGAAGGCCGCCGACCGGCAGGCGCTGCTCGAGGTCCTCGACGCGAAGGCCCGCCTCGAGAAGCTGATCGTCGTGCTCAAGGCCGACATCGAGATCCTGACGCTCGAGAGGAAGATCCATACCCGGGTCAAGACGCAGATCGAGAAGACCCAGAAGGAGTACTACCTCAACGAGCAGATGAAGGCGATCCAGAAGGAGCTCCGGCAGAAGGACGACTTCGCCCAGGAGATGGAGGAGCTCAAGAAGGCGATCAAGGACGCCAAGATGCCCGAGGACGCCGAGGCCGCGTCGCTCAAGGAATTAGGGCGTTTAGAAAAAATGGCGCCGTTCTCCCCCGAGTCCACGGTCTCCCGCACCTACCTCGACTGGATGACCCACCTGCCCTGGTCGAAGCGCACCAAGGACGTCATCGACCTCGAGAAGGCCCAGGCCGTGCTCGACGAGGACCACAGCGGCCTGCCCAAGATCAAGGAGCGCGTCCTGGAGTACCTCGCCGTCACCAAGCTGACGAAAGGCCTGAAGGGCCCCATCCTGTGCTTCGTCGGCCCTCCCGGCGTCGGCAAGACGTCTCTCGGCAAGTCCATCGCCCGCTCGCTCGGCCGCAAGTTCGTGCGCATGTCGCTCGGCGGCGTGCGCGACGAGGCCGAGATCCGAGGGCATCGCCGCACCTACATCGGCTCCCTGCCCGGCCGCCTCATCCAGCATCTTCGCAAGGCCGGCACGCGCAACCCCGTCATCCTGCTCGACGAGGTCGACAAGATGGGCTCGGACTGGCGCGGCGACCCGTCGGCCGCCCTGCTCGAGGTGCTCGACCCGGAGCAGAACGCGTCGTTCCTCGATCATTACCTCGACATCGAGTTCGACCTGTCCCAGGTGATGTTCATCTGCACGGCCAACGACCTCGCCGGCATCCCGGTCACGCTGCGCGACCGCCTCGAGGTCATGACCTTCTCCGGCTACACCCTGTCCGAGAAGGTCTCGATCGCGAAGTCGCACCTGCTCGCCAAGGCGCTCGAGGCCCACGGCCTCAAGCCCGGCCAGCTCGTCGTAGAAGACGACGCCCTGGAGCGCGTCATCGAGGAGTACACGCGCGAGTCCGGCGTCCGCCATCTCGAGCGCGAGATCGCCTCGCTGTGCCGCAAGGCCGCGCGCAAGGTCCTCGCCGAGAAGGCGGAGACCGTGGCGATCGCCCCCGCGGACATCCCCAAGCTCCTCGGCCCCGCCAAGTTCCCGCGCGAGAGGAACTCGTTCAACACCGTCGGCGTCTCCACGGGCCTCGCCTGGAGCGAGGTCGGCGGCTCGACGATGGCCATCGAGGTCGTGGCGGTCCCCGGCAAGGGCGACGTCAAGATCACCGGGCGGCTCGGCGAGGTCATGACCGAGTCCGCGCAGGCCGCGCTCTCCCACGTGAAGTCGGTCGCCGTCGAGCTCGGCATCCCCGACGACGCCTTCAAGCGCCGCGACTTCCACATCCACGTGCCCGAGGGCGCGACCCCCAAGGACGGCCCCTCCGCGGGCATCGCGCTGGCGACCGCGCTGGCGAGCCTGCTGTCCGGCCGCGCCGTCGTGGACGGACTGGCGATGACCGGCGAGATCACCTTGCGCGGCCGCGTGCTCCCGATCGGCGGCCTGAAGGAGAAGGTGCTCGCCGCGGACCGCGAGGGCCTGAAGACCGTGCTCTTCCCCGACGGGAACGTCAAGGACCTCGAGGAGATCCCGGCCGAGGTCCTCAAGCGCGTCAAGATGGTCCCGGTGAAGCACTTCCGCGACGTCGCCGCGCTGGCCCTCGGGCCCCTACCCGCTTCCGCGCCGGAGGCCAAGCCCTCGTGGCTGGCTCCCGGCGCCGTCGTCCCGAAACCCAACCCCAGCACCCAGAGACCTTCATGACCAAGAACATCATGCTCACGCCGGGCCCGACGCCTCTTCCCCCCTCCGTGCTCGAGGCGATGTCCCGCCCGTTGATCCACCACCGGACCGCGGAGTTCGGCAGATTGTTCGTCTCCGTCATCGAGGACATGCAGTTCGTGTACCGGACGAAGAGCTCCGTGCTGATGATGACGGCCTCCGGCACCGGCGCGATGGAGTCGGCGGTGATCAACCTCCTTTCCCCCGGAGACCTCACCATCGTCTGCACGACCGGCGCGTTCGGCGACCGCTTCGTGAACATCCACAAGGCCTTCGGCCTCAAGCCGCTGGTCCTGCCGTTCGAGTGGGGCACCGCCGTCGACGGCGAGGTGCTGCGCAAGGCGCTCAAGGAGAACAAGGGCGTCAAGGCCGTGTTCCTGCAGCATACGGACACCTCGACGGGCGTGCTCAACGACATCAAGACGCTCGCGAAGATCGTCCATGAGGAGTCCGACGCCCTCGTCGTCGTGGACTCCGTGTCGGGCCTCGCCTGCGAGCCTTTGGAGACGGACGCCTGGGGACTCGACTGCGTGGTGACCGGATCGCAGAAAGGTCTGATGAACGCTCCGGGCCTCGCCTTCGCGGCCGTCTCCGAGAAGGCGTGGAAGGCCGTCGAGACCTCCAAGCTGCCCAAGTTCAATTTCGACTACAAGCTCATCCGCAAGTCGCTCGCCGACAAGGAGACGCCCTGGACGCCCGCGATCTCGATCGTGGCCGGCCAGGCCGCGGCTCTCAAGATGCTCCGGGCCGAGGGCATGGAAGCCTGCTGGAAGCGGCACGACGACCTGGCCGCCCACGCGCGCAAGCTGCTCACGGACAAGCTCGGCCTTCCCTTCTACTCGAAGAACCCCGCCAACATCCTGACCGGCGTCGTCCTCCCGGCGGGCGTCGACGGCACGAAGCTGCTCGGCGACATCCTGAAGGAAGAGGGCATCTCCATCGCGGGCGGCCAGCTCCACCTGAAGGGCAAGATCTTCCGTCTCGCGCACATGGGCTACATCTCCAAGTCCGACATCGAGGCGGGCGTGGACGCGCTGGCCAAGCGCCTGGTCGGGGTCAAGGCCTAGAGTGCTCAAGCTCAAGGTCCTCGTCACCGACAAGATCGACCCGGCGGGCCTCAAGCCCCTCGAGACGCATCCCGGCATCGAGCTCGTCTACCTGATCGCCCCGAAGCCCGACGACCTCGAGAAGGCCCTGCCCGGCGTCGGCGCCTGGCTCGTGCGCTCGGAGACGAAGATCACCGCGGACTGGATCGCGAAGGCGCCGGACCTGCGCCTGATCGGCCGCGCCGGCGTCGGGGTCGACAATATCGACCTCCCCGCGGCGACGCGCCGCGGCATCGCCGTCGTCAACGCGCCCGCGGCCAACACCTTGGCCGCGGCCGAGCACGCGGTGGCCCTCATGCTGTCTCTCGCGCGTCACGTCCCCAGGGCCGACGCCTCGACGCAGGCCGGCAAGTGGGAGCGCGGCAAGTTCATGGGCGTCGAGCTGTTCGGCAAGACCCTCGGCGTCGTGGGCCTGGGCCGCATCGGCCGCGAGGTCGCCAAGCGCGCGCAGTCCTTCGGGATGAAGATCGTGGGATTCGATCCGTTCGTGACCGACGCCCAGGCGCGCGAGATCGGCATCGAGCCGATGACCTTTCTCGACGTGCTGGCCTGCTCCGACTTCGTCACGCTCCACGTGCCAGGAGGAGAGAAGACCAACGGCATGGTCAACGCGGCGGCGCTGGCGAAAGCGAAGAAGGGCCTGCGGATCATCAACTGCGCGCGCGGCGAGCTGATCGAGGACCAGGCTCTGGCCGAGGCGCTGAAGTCCGGACAGGTCGGCGGCGCCGCCCTCGACGTGTTCCACTCCGAGCCGCTGCCCGCGGACAACCCCCTGCGCGGCTGCCCGAACCTCATCCTGACCCCCCACCTCGGCGCCTCCACGGCCGAGGCCCAGAGCCGGGTGGCGACCGAGCTCGCCTCCGCCGTCATCGACTTCCACGACAAGGGCATCGCGCCCAACGCCCTGAACATGCCCGGCTTCGACCCGCTGACGCTCGCCTCTCTCGGCGAGTGGGTGCCCCTGGCGGAGTCGATGGGCCGCTTCCTCGCCCAGACGCTCGAGGGCGGCGTCAGCGAGTTCACCTGCTCCTTCGAGGGCGAGTTCAAGGGCGCCGAGCGCCGGCCGCTGGGCGTCTCGGCCCTCAAAGGATTCCTGACGCCCATCATGGGCCCGGGCGTCAGCTGGATCTCCGCGCCCGCCGTCGCCGCCGACCGGGGCATCAAGGTCGGCGAATCGACCGACCCGAAGTGCTCCGAGGGCGTGCGCCGCATGCTGACGCTCACCGCCGCGACGGACAAGGGCCCGGTCTCCGTCTCGGGCGCCGTTCTCGCCCCCGGCGAGCCCCGTATTTTAAAGCTCGGCGGCCTGCGCATCGACGTGCGGCCGCAGGGCAAGATGATCGTCATCGCCAACACCGACGCGCCCGGCGTGATCGGCCGCGTGGGGACCTGCCTCGGGAAGGCGGGCGTGAACATCGCCGACATGCGCGTCGGCCGCCGCTCCGCCCACGGCGAGGCCGTCATGGTGCTCAACGTGGACGAGGACGCCTCCCCGGCCGTGCGCGGGGAGCTCACCCGCGTCGAGGGCATACGCCGCGTGCACTGGGTGGAGCTATGACGGCGGTCCGCCCGTGAGCGCGCCGGCGAAGTGCCCTCTGTGCGGCACCAAGCTTCAGCCGGAATGGGAGTCGTGCCCCAATTGCCCGATGTCGTTCCTGGACGCGGCGCCCGAGAAGGGGGCGCTGCAGAACGACACCTTCCGCAGCTTCGGCATCCCCATCCTGTTCTTCGGCGCGCTCGCCTACGGGATCTGGGCGTTCAGCCAGTACCTGTGGCGCACCGCCGAAGCGGGCGCGAAGGGCGCCGTCGTCGAGGCGCTGAAGCCGACGGGCGCCTCCTCCCCCCTCATCAAGGGCGGCGGCGTCGTGCCCAGCGACAGCGCCGGCATCCAGGGCCTCGTCAACGAGCAGAGGACGGGCCGGTACGACCCGACGGGCCGGGACCCAATGCCGGAGACGAAGCCCGTCGAGGAGGAAGGTCCCGGGATCGTCTCCATCATGGCCGAGAAGGGCGCGCGCCCCAAGGCCGTCACCGAGTGGAAGATGCGCGGGACGATCTACGACCTGATCACGCTGAAGCCGGTGCCCGGCGTGCACATGATCTTCACCGACAACGAGACGAACTCCCGCGCGCAGATCAAGACCGACGAGCAGGGCCGCTATCGGGCCATCCTGCCGGCGCTTGCCGGCCGCGGCTACCTCGTGACCCTGTCGAAGACGGGCTACCAGAAGTCCTATCTCGATCCGGGCACCGAGGGCGTCGCCGACATGCCGCTCGAGCGGCGCAAGGAGATCGTCTCGGAGCTGTCGTCGCTGATCGCCGAGCCCGCCGCGCTGCAGCCGAACTCCGGCGATCCTCTCTTGACCGACTTCCACATGGCGCCCAAGTAAGCCCGGGCGCCGCTACTCCTCGTATTCCTTCCTCCCCGCTTCCTTGATCTTCGCCAGGACCGCGTCCCGGTAGCGCCGCTTGGCCGATTCCTTCCCGGTCTGGCTCTCGTAGCTGATCGTGTACACGGCGCGGTCCTCCTCCGGATGGAGGTTGGCCAGCCCGCCGAGGACGGCGCCGATGCCGCACTCGACGGCGTGGTCGGGGATGCGGGCCCAGGCCCCGGCCTCCTCGGCCAGCCGCGCCATCTCGCCGTCGAACGCGACGACGCCGTGGCGGCGCGCGTCCTTGAGCCACTCCACGGTCGCGAACAGGGGCGACGGCAGCGCGGCGAACAGGGCGGGCCTGCGCTTGCGGCCGGAGAGCGCGTTCTCGAAGGGGACGGCGCGGCCGCTGAACATCATGAACTGCGTGGGGACGATGAGGTCGTAGGCGTCGAGCTTCGCGTCGACCTGCGCGGCCGGCCCGGCGTAGTAGACCCGGCGCGCGCCGCGGCGGACCAGCGGCGTCAGGGAGGCGGCCAGGATCTCCCCGAAGTTGGTGCGGCGGGCCACGACCGTCGCGGTGATCGTCGGCCCGGTCTTGTAGTAGGCCAGGCGCCAGTAGTCGTTCTCGTAGGTCCCGAGGACGTTCTCCTTCCACAGCGGCTCGAAGAGGTAGTCGTAGCCGGCGATGACGGTGTCCGCGGCGTACGGCACCGTCGCGAGCAGGGATCTCATCGCGCGCACGCCGGGCAGGACGTAATTGCAGTCCGGGCACGTCAAGGTTCGGACCGTCGGGCCTTCTTCTTTCGCCCGGTCCGTGAGGATGGCCCACTGCGCGCGGGTGTGGAGGAACAGGTCCTGGCCGTAGAAGTCGGAATAGACGAGGCGCGGCCGCAGGCCGGGCTCGGGCGCCAGCACCCACGCCGCCTTGCCGTAGCTGACGTAGGGCGAGCGGAGGCGGTAGATGCGGCGGTAGCCGAGCTTCTTGTAGTGCTGCAGCAGGTCGCCGAAGGAGCCCAGGTAGAAGTCGAGGTTCCACTTGCGGCGGCGCAGGAAGGGCCCGGTCGTGCCGAAGCGCCGCTCGGCGTAGGCGACGGGCTCGTCCATGGCCGGCGTGCCCTTGAGGGACGCGCTCGCGTCGGCGCCGATCCCGTCCTCCTCGAGGAACCGCATCACCGGGCCCGGCGGCGGCGGCCAGGGCAGCCGCACCATCGGCTTGCCCGGAAGGAGGTCGTGATAGCGCCGGATCTCGGCGACGAGCCTGTCGGCCTCGCCGATCGCCGTCGGGTCGACCTTGAGGATCTGCTCCCGGTAGTCCTCGAGGATGTCCGAGTCGGCCGTCAGCCCCGCGGCGACGTTGCGGGCGAACACGTCGACCTTCTCGGCGAGCATGACCTGCATCGCGCCGAGCTCGAGCCACTCGGCCTGGCGCACGAGCTCCTCCTTCAGCAGCACGACGCTCTGCTTCTGGATCGTCAGGACGAGCAGCGCGACCTCGGGGTCGTACGACGCCCCCGGCGGCTTCGCCGCCCGGGCGTTCGCCGCGAGGAGGAGCGCTGCCGCCAGCGCCTTAAACGAGGGTCGCAATCTCGACGGGCTTCTCTCCGACGGAGGAAGCGACGGCCGCGTGCGTGACCTTGCCGCGGTAGACGTTGACGCCCTTGCGCAGGGCCTCGTCGCGGCGCACCGCCTCCTCGAGCCCGAACCGGGCGATGTCGCGCGCGTACTTGAGGGTGACGTTGGTCAGCGCGTACGTCGAGGTGTGGCTGACCGCTCCGGGGATGTTGGGCACGGCGTAGTGCAGGACGCCGTGCTTGACGATCACGGGCTTGTCGTGGCTGGTGACCTCCGCGGTCTCGACGCAGCCGCCCTGGTCGACGGCGACGTCGACGATGACCGAGCCGGGCTTCATCTTCTTGACCATCTCCTCGGTGACGAGCGAAGGGGCCTTCGCGCCGGGGATCAGCACGGCCCCGATCAGCAGGTCGGAGCGGACGACGGAGTTGTAGATGTTCTCGTCGTGGCTCATCAAGGTGGACACGGAGTTGCCGAACACGTCGTCGAGGTAGGCGAGGCGCTGGGCGGAGACGTCGAGTATGTTCACGCGCGCGCCCATGCCGATGGCGATCTTCGCCGCGTTGATGCCCACGACGCCGCCGCCGATGATGGTGACGATGCCGCGCGCGACGCCGGGGACGCCGCCGAGGAGCACGCCGCGCCCGCCGTGGTGCTTCTCGAGGAACTGCGCGCCGAGCTGGACCGACATCTTGCCGGCGACCTCGCTCATCGGCGTCAGCAGCGGGAGGCTGCCGTCCTTGAGCTGGATCGTCTCGTAGGCGACGCCCTTGATCTTGGCCTTGATCAGGGCCTTCGTGAGCGCCGGGGCCGGGGCCAGGTGGAGGTAGGTGTAGAGGATCTGGTCGGGGCGGAACATCCCGTACTCCTCCTCGAGCGGCTCCTTGACCTTGATGATCATCTCCGCGTCCGCGAAGAGGCGCTTCTTGTCGACGATGGCCGCTCCGGCGCTCTTGTACTCGTCGTCGGTGATGCCGGAGCCGATGCCGGCGCTCTTCTCGATGAGGACCTTGTGTCCGTCCTTGACGAGGGCGCGCACGCCGCCGGGGACGAGGCCGACGCGGTGCTCGCGGTTCTTGATTTCCTTGGGCACTCCGATGATCATGGTCTTTCTCCTGTAAAGTCGCGCGTCTTCATGGAAGTCCGAAAAACGAGGCGAGCTCCTCCGGGGAGGACAGCCCGCGCGGGAAGCCGCTGACGCGCTTGACGACCGCGCCCGCGCGGTCGGTCACGATGAACAAGGGGACGCCGCGGGCCGTCACGGCCCCGCCCGGGTCGAGCAGGGCGTCCGAGCCGAAGAGGGCGGCCATCTCCTTGATCGGCTCGAGGTCGTCGAGGCCGACGACGACGCGGCTGCCGACGCCCGCCTTGTCGAGGTAGCGGCGCAGGCGGACGATGTCGGGGGTCACCTGATGACAGATGCCGCACCACGGGGCGACGACGACGGTCAAGCAGCGCTCCGTGACGCAGGACGCGAGCGAGGGACCGAGCGGGCCGCCCAACGTGGGCAGGCGCACGTCCGGGAGCTTGGACGCGGTCTCCGAGCCGCCGCAGGCGGCCAATAGGAGCGCGGCGGCCGCGACGAAGGCGTAGGCTCTCATCCCCCGGATTCTAGCAAAGGGAAAGGACGGAAAATGAACACGCCAATGCTAGAATCCCTGCATGAGCTCCCCCTCGAAGACCCAGCTGACGGTCCGCGCCTGCGCGGCCGGGATGCTGCTGGGAGGCCTGATGAGCCTCTCCAACCTCTACGTCGCGCTCAAGACCGGCTGGAGCATCGGCGTCTCGATCACGGCCGGCATACTCGCCTACGCGATCTTCACCATCCTCCTGAAGCTGAAGTTCGTCCGCACCGCCTTCGGCATGCTCGAGAACAACGCGATGCAGTCGGTGGCCAGCGCCGCGGGCTACATGACGGGCGGCGGCACGGTCGCCGCCATCCCCGCGCTGATGATGATCACCGGCCAGCCGATGGCCGGCTGGCCGATGTTCTTCTGGATATCCTCGATCGCGATGCTCGGCGTGGTCATGGCCATCCCGATGAAGATGCAGATGATCAACGTCGAGCAGCTCCGCTTCCCCACCGGCATCGCGGCCGCCGAGACCCTGAAGGCCCTCCACGGCGAGGAGGGCAGCGAGGGCGCCGCCAAGGCCAAGCTCCTCGGCTGGGGCGCCGCCGCGGGCGCCGTCGTCGCGTTCGCGCGCGACGCCAAGGCGCCCTGGATGCCCTGGAACCTGCCGGAGAAGATCAAGGTCCCCTTCGCGACCTTGGCCGGCCGCCCCCTGGCCGACTACACCCTCTCCTTCGAGGGCAGCCTCATCATGCTGGGCGCCGGCGCGATCATGGGCTTCCGCGCGGCTTGGAGCATGCTCCTCGGCGCTTTCATCAACTTCGGCATCATCGCGCCGATGCTGTACACGCGCGGGATCATCGACCCCAAGCTCGGCTACAAGAACATCGTGGCCTGGAGCGTGTGGTTCGGCTCGGCGATGATCCTGACCAGCGGCCTGCTCGCCTTCGCCTTCGAGTGGCGCACGGTGGCCCGCGCCTTCAAGAGCGTGACCGGGGCGTTCGACGCCGCCGACGGCGAGGCCGCCAAGGAGGTCCCCATGCTCTGGTTCTTCGCCGGGCTCGTCCTCCTGACCCCCGTCGTCGTCTTCCTCGAGTGGTTCCTCTTCGGCATCAAGATCTGGATGGGCCTGCTCTCGGTCGTGATGAGCTTCTTCATCGCCATCGTCGCCTGCCGGGCCACGGGCGAGACCGACACGACGCCCACGGGCGCGCTGGGCAAGATCACGCAGATCACTTTCGGCGCCCTCGACCCGGGCAACATGACCACCAACCTGATGACGGCCAACGTGACCGGCGGCGTCGGCCTGCACGCCGCCGACCTGCTCACCGACCTCAAGAGCGGCTACCTGCTCGGCGCGGACCCGCGCCAGCAGTTCTGGGCGCAGTTCTTCGGCGTCGTGGCCGGCTCGGTCTTCGTCGTGCCGGCCTACCGCCTGCTCATCCCGACGGCGGACCTCCTCGGCACCGACAAGTGGCCCGCGCCCGGAGCGCAGACCTGGAAGGGTGTGGCCGTCCTCCTGGCGCAAGGCTTCAACACCCTGCATCCGACCGCGCAGTACGCGCTGGCCGCCGGCGCGGTCCTCGGCATCCTCCTCGTCCTCGTCGAGAAGGCCTTCCCGAAGCACCGCGGGATGATCCCCTCTCCGACGGGCCTGGGGCTGGCGTTCACGACCCCGGCCTTCAACACCATCTCCATGTTCCTCGGCGCGCTCATCGCCCTGACCATGGAGCGCAAGCGGCCCGTGCTCGCGGAGAAGACCATCGTGCCGGTCAGCTCCGGGTTCATCGCGGGCGAGAGCCTCATCGGCGTCCTGATCGCGGCGCTCGTCGTCCTGGGGTTCCTCTCTTAGATGTCGGAACAGCTCAACGACTTCGCGCGGCTTCTCACCGAACTTGTTTAAGCTGACCCTCGCCGTTTCCCTCGCGTTCCTCCCGACGTTCGCGCCGGCGGCGGGCGAGCCCCGCTCCGGCGAGGTCGAGCTGACGGCCGCCCAGTACCACGCGGGCCTGAAGACCCTGCGCGGCTACCTCGAGAAGCGCGACCTCGAGCCCGAGGCGGCCGAGCGCTTCATAGCCGTCATGGCGACGGCGCTCCCCTCCTCCGGAGGGCAGCGCGTGCCCGTGACTCAGGACGTGTTCTCCTCGTTCCTCCGCTACCAGGCGGCCTGGGCGCGCAAGACGCGCGACGCGAAGAACCCGAAGGTGACCCCCGTGCAGCTCGCGGCCGAGGCCGCGCGGGCCGTGCGTCTCAAGGAGGAGTTCCGGCTCAAGGCGGCCGCCGACTCCCCCGTCTTCTACCGCGTATTCCAGGCCGCGGTCCGCGAGGTGCGCAAGGCGCCTCGCCGCGCCGGCAAGGCTTACACGGGCAGCTCGACGGTATTCTTCGCCGACCAGGTGGACCCCTCCTACACTCACGTCGACGCCGGCGACGTCGCGCTCGAGAACGGCGACGCGGCCGCGGCGATAGAGGAGGCCGGCAAGGCCCTGACCCTCAACCCCGGCAACGCCGACGCCCTCGTGCTGCGCGCGGGCGCGGAGTACGAGAGCGGCGACGTCGAGTCCGCCGTCAAGGACGCGCAGAGCGCCCTGGTCCTCGACCCGGAGAACCGGCAGGCGAAGGCGATCCTGAGCCTGACGGGCATGGACGCGGGCCGGACCGCTTTGGCGAAGGCCGCCGCGGGCGGCGCCGGCCTCGACGGCGAGGACCTGCGCGAGGGACGCCCCTCCCTGGGCGGGACCACGGGCGAGGCGCCGGGATCCGCAAACGCGGCCGGTGCTCCTTCCGCGACGCCGGCCGTCGGCGCTTTGCTCTCCCGGGACCTCACCGCGCGCGCGGTCGGTGCGGCGAAGGCGGACGCGCGCTCCTCGATCGACGAGCTCGACCAGGCGCTCCGCCTCGATCCGCGCAACGCCTCGGCGCGGGGCTGGCGCACGGCGATCCTCAACCGGATCGGCGACTATTCCTCCGCCCTGGCCTCGGCGCAGTCGACCTTGGACGCCAGCCCCGAGGACGCGCCCGCCTACTTCCACAAGGCCTACGCTCTGGCCGGCGCGGGCGATAAGGCCGGCGCGCTCGACGCGGTCGGCCGTGCGGCGGCCCTCGACCGGGCCTACCAGCCGATCCGGGAGAAGGCCCTGCAGCTCCCTGGCCCCGAGGACATGGCTTTGGCCTTCGGCGACTGGGCGGAGAACCACCCGCAGGCGCTCCCCCCGTCGCGGCGCTCGCGGTATCCTCTTCCGCTGCTGGCGCTCGGCGCCGTCGGCGGCCTGCTGGCGCTCGCCGGCGTGGCGCAGCTGTTCCGCAAGGGCCGCTGAGCGCCGGGAAGAAAGCGAGAGGAAGGGGTTATACCCTTGAATTAAAGACGGTTTAACGGCATAATAATGGCATGGTAATGCCATTATTATGCCCCTGAACTTCACTCCGAAGTACACGATCACCAACAACCTGGCTGGGGCTCTTTCGAAGCTCGAGGGTGCCAAAGAGCGGATCAACGGCCTTCCCATCACCCCCTCCGTTCTCGCCAGCCTCCGGGAAACCGCTCGCCTTTTCTCGACCCATTACTCCACGATGATCGAGGGCAATCGTCTTACCGAGAAAGACGTGCAGCTAGTCATCGTCGAGAATCAGCACTTCCCTGGTCGGACGCGTGATGAAAAGGAAGTCAAAGGCTACTACCGAGCCCTTGCCGGAATTGAAGACCTGGCAAGACGCGAGGCTCGGATCACCGAGGATCATATCCGCAGCATTCACGGTCAAGTCATGGGTTCGGGAGAAAAGAGGCGCGCCGCGACGCCTTACAGGGACGGCCAGAACGTCATCAAGGACAGCTTGAGCGGACGGATCGTCTATATGCCGCCGGAAGCCAAGGACGTGCCCCCCCTCATGAAAGAACTCGTTGAGTGGCTGTCGCGCAGCGCCGACGTCGTCCCGTGCCCCTTGCGCGCGGCGATCGCGCATTACCAGTTCGCGACCATCCACCCCTACTATGACGGCAACGGCCGAACGGCTCGGCTTCTGACCAACCTGGTCCTGCACTTGGGCGGCTATGGGCTGAAGGGCATCTACTCGCTTGAAGAGTACTATGCGCGAGATCTCCAGGCCTATTATGCCGCCATCGCGGCAGGCCCTTCACACAACTATTATCAGGGACGGGCGGAAGCGGACATCACGGCCTGGCTGGAATATTTCGTCGCCGGCATGGGTGAGGCGTTTGCTAAGGTCGAGGGGCAGGCGAAGGCGGCGGAAACGCGCTGGGAGACCGACAAATCTCCCGTACTCCGCAAACTCGATCCTCGGCAGAGGAGGGCTCTCGCCTTGTTCGCCCGGCAACAGGCCATTACAAGCCGCGACATATCGATGCTCTTCTCGTTCGCACCCCGGACCGCGCGCCTGCTTCTCCAAAAATGGACCGAGCAGGGATTCCTCGCGATAGCCGATCCGTCCAAGAAGGCCCGCAAGTATAAGCTGGCGCCGGAATTCGAAAAGCTGTTCTAACCGCGCGCGGGCGAATCCTCGACGGGAAAAAGAGCCGCGGCGGTCGAACGGACCCGCCGCGGCTGCGCTGCATCTCAGAGTTGCTCGGGAGTTGGCTGCGAAACAACGGCCACGCTTGGACGCCGCGAAAGCGCAATCCCAGCTTCTTGATGTTGTCCCGGTCGGCTTTCTCCAGCTCCTCGCGGTCCGCGAACTGGGCCATCAGGCAGTTCTGCGCCGCGAAGGACTCGTCTTCCGGGATTTCGTCGTTCTTCAGGCGTTGATAGATGTTGAAGCCTTCGGCTCCCCGGTAGACCGCGAGCGCCAGGAAAGTCCCCATCTCGCCCAACACGCAGCCGTACCCCAGTTGCCCGGAAGCCGGGTCCTGGACGCCGAAAAACGATTCTTCACAGAGGATGTTCCAGGGCTTTATGGACTCGTAGCGCATGGCTTCCGCATACAGGTCCTTCCAAACATCCAATGATACGGCGGGAATTTTAGCCATGATCTTGTGTCTCTCTTACGGGTCACGCGCTTCAACCGTTCCCTCTGAGCGTTTCGGGAGCCCTCTTTTTGAACTATGCGGAATTTCCTAACAGTTGTAGCCCGGGCGAGCTCTAGCGTATAAGTCTTTAAAATGCATTTCTTTTTTGTCAATGAGACGGAATGGGACGGGATTAGACATGATTGGACAGAATTGGACATGAATAGCCAGAATCGGGCGGAATCGTCATTTCAAATGCCATCGCGCCCCCTGGCCGTGGCCCCGGGAATCGACTAAACCGAGTTTCCTGAGCAAATCCAAATCGACCCGAAGATTTCGAAGGGAAACCCCATCACTCATGCGGGAATAAATGGCCGACAATCGCATGGATTCCTCCGCCAGCAATGAGAGAACCATTCTCTGCCGGGCGGTCAAATCATGGCCGACCTTTTGGGGCGGCAGATAGCGGCTCGGCCGGAAACGGACGACGACGGCTCCCGGGATCGTCTCGATCTCCGGGCGGGGCAGTCCGGCGCGCTCGGCCAGTTCTGCCATCTTCAGCGTGCCGCGGCCCCAAGTCTCGATGATGCCGCGCCGGAAGAGAACGTCGGCGATGAGCGGGTTCCACGGCAACGACTCGTGCGGTTGGTAGAGGTCCGCGGCCTTCAGGCCGAAATGCAGTTCGCCGGAAGAACTGATCTCCAGGCGATCATCGAAGATCGCCACTCCCACCGAGCCGCCGCCGATCGAGTAGTCGCGGTGGCAGAAGGCGTTGGCCAGGGCCTCGCGCAAGGCCAGCGGCGGATAAAGCGGATCGTCTTCTCTTTCAAATAGATTCGGAACGACGCGTCCGGCCACGGGAATATGGTCGCGGATGAAGCGTTCTGCTCGCAGTAATAGCTCAAAGACGTTGCCGTTGAACTTCCGGTTGTCCAGGAACTCGGTCTTGTCCGTGCCGCGGAAGCGCGCCAGCCGCAGTTGGCATTGCGGATAGTCCAATGCCAGGCGCTGCTCGCGTCCGAAGAGCATGACGGCGGCGCGAAAGAGAGCCCCGTCCTTGGCCAGCTTCAGACCGCGCAGGATATGCTGCGGATCGCGCGTACCCGGGTCCTCCGCGCGGCCGCGGCGGATGGCCTCTTCCAAAGTGCGGACGATCTCGGTCTCATCGAGATCCTTGACCGTCCAGCCTTCGGCCGCCTGGTTCTCCCAGCGAGAGACGCCGTGAAGCTGTTCCAGGAGCAGACGGTTGTACTCGTCTCTATCCAGTTCCTGATTCGAGGCGCCGACTCGGCGATAGGCCTTGCCGCGGTAGGTGTAAGGGCGGCGCGCGCCCTTCTCGGCGGCCACGACGATGGCCTCGTTGCCGTTGCCCGCCGGAATCCTCTCGATGGACGGGAGCGCCGGGGATCGATCTGTCGAAGTTCCTGGCTGACATCCTCGACCGTCTTGTCCGTGACGTTTTGGCCGACGACGCGGCCTTTCGGATCGACGCCGAAGATCACGCGTCCGCCCTTGTGATTGAGCATGGCGCAGACCGTCTTCGCGGCCTCGCTGCGCTGGCCGGTGGTCAGCTTGAACTCCTGGGTCTCGGATTCGCCCTTGGCGGCCCAGGCGGAAAGTTGGTCGAGGGTCATCGCGGTCCTTTGAGCCTGCTCAGAGCCTTGTTCGTCTCCTTTAAATCAAAAGCCTCGGGGTCGAACTCCCCGCCGATCCATTCGAGCATTTCCTCATGACTCTCATGCTTCGGATCGCGGATGGCCTTCAGAAAGTCCTCGTAGCCGTAGACGCCGCCGCAGTCCTCGGGCGGACAGGCCCAGGCTCCGGCCAAACAGATGGCCGCGCCCTTGAGCGGCGGGGCTGCCGGGTCGATCTTCTCGACGAAAATCTCATGCAGCCAGGTGTCGCCCATGTCGTACTCCCAGACGAAACGCTTCTTCGCCTTGGGTGCGACATCGCAGAGACGAACTTCCCACTGATCCTCGACGTGTTCCAGCTCCGGATGGGTCTCGCCGTAGTCCGTCTTGCCGAGATGGAACAGGTGCATGTGTCCGCCGTCCCAACCCATCGCTTGCAAAAGGACGCCATGCAGATGCCCCAGGCTGATCCCCCCTGAGACCGCGATTCTTCGCCAAATGGGTGGATTCGTTCCCAGGAGCGTCACCCTGAGCTGATACGTTGTCGTCTTTGCCCTGTCCAACTCCTTCTTGACGTCGGGCACCCTCCCGCTGTTCATGAGCCTCCCGGTTTGCACCATCTCGTCCTCCCTGGCGTCGATGGGATTATAACTTTCTCATGCGGGTCGATCGCGAGGGCGTTTTGCAGGCTCAAAAAAAGGAGAGGCCCCCGGGGGTTAACGGTTCGTCAACCTGCGGGGGCCCCTTTCAACGCCGTCGAAAAATTCTCCGCGAGTCGGACGCTCCTCAAAACGACGACGGCTTATTTGATGAGTTCTTCTTCAGGCGACACAACGGGCCAAGAGGCGCTAAGCGGATGCGAATCCTAGCGTGACAGCGCTACCGCGTCGGCAGACGCTGGAAAACGCTCGGATCGCTGTCCGCGACCTGGAGCAGGCGTTCCGCCGCGCCGGAAGGCTCTTTGCGCCCTTGTTCCCAGGCGCGGATGGTGGAGGCCGTGACGTTGAGGACGGCGGCGAAGGCAGGCTGGCTCATGTGGAAGCGATCCTTGCGCAGGGTCGCGATCTTGGTCTTGCCCCAATGGGGAGCCGCTTTCGGGAGCTCGAGAGCGGTCGCGCGAAGCTTCTTCGCGCCGCGCGCGTGCTCAACGGCGTCCTGAAGACCCGCGATCAGCTCCTGGCCCATCTTGGTCTTCTTCATCTTGCTCCTCCTTTCAACCGTGCGGCGAGTCCCCTCAGGATCGCCTTCTCATCGGCAGAGATGTCGGTCCGTTCGCCTTTATCGTACAGATACAGCAAATACGTCGTCTCATGCGCCGGCAAATCCAGATAGATGACGCGGAATCCTCCCCGCTTTCCCTTTCCTCGGCCCGCATCGCCTACGCGAATCTTCTGGAGCCCTCCGGTCCCCTGGATGAACTCCCCGGACTCAAGCCTTTCAAGAAGTTCGTCTTGGATCCTGCGAAGCGCCTCGGGTCCTTCTTTGTCGACGCGTTTGCTGAACGGCGGGGCTTCGACAAAGAGGCGTCTCATGCTACTCGGTAGTATATGCGACTTAGTAGTATATGTCAAGAGGGCGGGTCGGGACAAAAAAGATGAGGCCCTTCCGCGAAAGGGCCTCATTTTGACGAGCGTCTGAAATCTGCTCCGGGTCTAGGACTCGAACCTAGAACCTTGCCGTTAACAGCGGCCTGCTCCACCATTGAGCTAACCCGGATCGAGGGACAGTATAGCAAAGCTCTCCGCGCGTTTGCATTCGGCTTTACCGTCAATTAACCGTCATGGGCTTGACGCGGAGCCGCTATCCTTATATCCTCCCCCCGTATGGCAGATACGATCGACCTCCCGACCTTGCTCGCGGACGTGGTCTCTCGCGGAGGCTCCGACCTCCACCTGATCCACGGCATCCCCCCGATCGCGCGCATCGCCGGGGAGATCGGCGCCCTTCCGTATCCGGCGATGAGCTCCGAGTCGATCCTGAAGATCCTCGATCCCTACCTGCAGGACTTCCACCGCGACACCTTCAAGCGCGAGCTGCGCGTCAACTTCTCGCACACGATCACGGAGACCGGCCGCTTCCGCTTCAACCTGTACATGGCGACGGGCACGGCGGGCGCGACGATCCGCGTGATCCCGACGAAGACCTATCCCCTCTCCTCGCTGGGCCTGCCCCCCATCGTCGGCAACCTCGCGCACAAGAAGTCCGGCATCATCTTCGTCACCGGCTCGACCGGCTCCGGCAAGAGCACGACGATGGCCGCGATGCTCGAGTGGATCAACCAGACCGGCAAGCCCGGCAAGGTCATCACGATCGAGGACCCGATCGAGAGCCTGTTCAAGCCCTGCCGCTCGATCTTCGTCCAGCGCGAGGTCGGCGTCGACACCCCGACCTTCGACATCGGCATCCTCGACTCGCTGCGCCAGGACCCCGACATCATCTGCGTCGGCGAGATGCGCGACGCCGAGTCCATCCGCGCGGCCCTGCTCGCCGCCGAGACGGGCCACCTCGTCGTGACCACCCTGCACACGCGCGACGCCTCGAAGACCGCGCAGCGCATCCTGAGCGCGGTCCCGAACGCCGACCAGGACAGCCTGCGCGAGCAGCTGGCGATGACGCTCGAGGCCGTGATCTCCCAGGAGCTCCTCCCCCGCGCCGACGGCAAGGGGCTGGTCCTCGCCTGCGAGATCCTCATCGCGACCTCCGCGGTGCGCCAGCTCATCCGCGAGAACAAGCTCGAGGCCATCAACGACGCGATCCAGGCCGGCTCCCAGGTCGGCATGGTCTCGAAGGACTCGTTCATCAAGAACCTTTATTCGAAGAAGATGATCACCAAGGAGGTCGCCCTCGAGCACATGCGCAACCCCGACCTCCTCAACCGCTGAGGATGGCGTCCGCCAATCCCGCCCGGGCCGTCCCGAGCGATCCCGAGGCCGCGGTCGTGGCGCGGGTGCTGCGCCTCGAGAACTTCTTCCCGGAGTTCAACGGCGAGCTGTGCGCCAAGATCTTCCCGCGCAGCGGCGTCTGCGCCTACGCCCCGGACGACTTCGTCATCGAGCAGGGCGAGAGCGGGCGCGACCTGTTCGTCCTCCTCGCCGGGTCCGTCTCGGTGACGATCAGCATGGGCTCGGCGGGCGCCGAGGTGGCGACGCTCGGGGAGGAGGCGCTGCTGGGCGAGATGGCCCTGCTCCGCGACGGCCTGCGCACGGCGTCGGCGCGGGCGATCGTCCCGACGCGGGCCTTCCGCCTGATGTTCGAGGACATGGGCTACATCCTCCAGAACAACCCCGAGCTGGCCTCCCATCTTCAGGGCCTGGCCAAGGCGAGGGCCTGATGAGGGCCTTCCTGCTCCTGCTGCTCCTCTCGTCCGCCGCGCGCGCCGCGGAGACTCCCTCCGAATGCCCGAAGGGCACGCACCGGACCTTGACGAGCAACCCCTATCAGCCGTTCGAGTGCGTGAAGGAGGACGCGAAGAAGGGCTTCGACGCGGTCTCCGGCCCCAAGGGCTTCAAGGTCCGTCCGAAGTGCCCGCGCGGCACGCGCGCCGCGGTCTCGACCAACGGCCTGCAGCAGTACCGCTGCGTGCGCATGCTCGCCGGCGAGACGGACCCGGACCTCGCGCCGATCACGAACGACGAGGAGGCCCCCGCGCTCGAGGCGGGCCAGGTGGACGAGGATCCCCTGACGCGCGGCTGCCCCCCCGGCAAGCGCAAGGTCCGCACCAGCAACCCCCTCAACCCCTTCCAGTGCGTGGCGCAATCCTCGCGCATCAAGACGATCAGCGAGGACGCGTACCGCCGCTACACCGTGCCCGCGGAGCTGTCCTTCGAGTACCCGCGCATGCTCCAGCCGCGCGACGGGTGGAAGGAGGACGTGCCCACGCTCTCCTTCACCCTCGACGACGGCTCTCCGGGCAAGCCGGTGACGATCACGATCACGAAGGTGGAGCCTTCCCAGCCGACCTTCATCGACATCGAGGCGGCGGCCGCCAAGGACAAGGAGTGGGCGAGCGCGAAGGACGGCGGCCTGGTGCCGGTGGCCGGGGTCAGGGCGCGCGTCACCTTCGTCTCGGGCGAGTCCAAGACCGCCTACATCCCCCTCCCGGCCGACGCCTACTACGCCGTCGTCTACAGCGCCCCGGTCGAGTCCTACGACCTCTATCTCGGGGCGTTCAACCGCCTGCTGAAGACGATGAAGATCACGAGGCGCGGCAAGTGACGCTCGCGGTGCGCGACGAGGGCTCCGTCCGCGTCCTCACCTTGACCCGCCCTCCCGGAAACACGCTCGGCCTGTCCGTGCTCGCGGAGCTGCGCGCCGGGATCGAGGCCGCCGCCGCCGACCCGAAGGTCCGGGCTCTCGTCCTCGCGTCGGGCCTGCCGAAGTACTTCTCGAGCGGCCTCGATCTGGGCGAGATCACGGCCCTGCCCGAGGACCAGCGGCCCCGGGCGTTCGAGTCCCTCCTCGGGTGCTATCGCGCCCTCCTCCTCGCCCCGAAGCCGGTGGTCGGATCCCTGAGCGGGGCCGCCATCCTCGGCGGCTGGATCGTCGCGATGGGCTGCGACTGGCGCGTGATGGCGGAGGAGTCCGGGAAGGCCGCGCTCTCCGAGATCCGCCTCGGCCTGACGCCCACGCCCGCGCTGGCGACGCGCCTGTCCGCGCTGGCCAACGACCAGCGCGTGGTCAAGGAGATGGTCCTGCGCGGCAAGACGCTGCGCGCCGCCGAGGCGCTGGCGGCCGGCCTCGTCGACGAGGTCGTGCCCGAGGCCGAGGTGGCGGAGCGCGCGCTCGCGCTGGCCAAGCGCCTCGCGAAGTCCGCCCCCGCGGCCTTCGCCTCGCTCAAGAAGGGCCTCAACGCTCCGTTCCTCGACGAGGCGCTGTGGAGCCGCTCGCTGGCGGAGTTCGGCGTCCTCATCGGGGGGGCCGAGGCGCGCGAGGGCATGGCGGCGATGCGCGACAAGCGCCGCCCCCGCTGGGAGGACTGATGTACGAGAAGAATCTGCTCGCCGGGAAGATCGCGGTCGTGACGGGCGGCGGCACGGGCATCGGCAAGGCCGTCGCGCTGGCCTTCGCCGAGCACGGCGCCGACGTGGCCCTCGCCGCGCGCGACGGGGAGCGGCTGGAGGCGGCGGCCGCCGAGATATGCAAGGCCACCGGCCGCCGGGCGATCGGCGTCGCGACCGACGTGTCCGACGCCAAGGCCGTCGCGGCGCTGTTCGACAGGGTCGAGGCCGAGCTCGGCCCCGTCTCCATACTGGTCAACGGCGCGGCGGCCAACTTCGTGCGGCCGAGCGAGATGCTGACCTCGGTGCGCTTTCGCAAGGTCGTCGACATCGTCCTGCACGGCAGCTTCAACTGCGCGATCGAGGCCGGCCGGCGCATGCTGCCCCGCGGCGAGGGCGCGATCGTGAGCCTGCTCGCGACGTACGCGTGGACAGGCGCCCCGGGCTTCCTTCCGTCGGCCGCGGCCAAGGCCGGCGTGCAGGCGATGACGAAGACGCTCGGCGTCGAGTGGATCGGCCGCGGCGTGCGCGTCAACGCCGTCTGCCCGGGGCTCATCGACACGGAGCAGTCCCGCGAGCGCCTGTGGCCGGAGCCCTGGATGCGCGAGGCCCTTCTCGAGGGCGTCCCCAACCGGAAGTTCGGGACCGAGGAGGACGTCGCCAACGCCGTGCTCTTCCTGTGCGCGCCGCAGACGACCTACGCGGCCGGCGAGACGCTCGTCATCGACGCGGGGACCGCCGTCGGCGGCCTGCCCTACCTGCGCTTCGTCGAGAAGGCCGGCGTCGTGCGCAGGGCTCGCCCGAAATAGCGAGGGCCCCCCTCGCGGGGAGCCCTCGACTTCTTCGAGACCGCCGTTCTCTTAGGCGTGCTCGTGATGCTTGGAGTTGGTGTCGACGTAGGCCTGCTTCGCGGCCTTGGCGGCGGCGACGATGGCTTCCTTCTTCGCGAGCGACTCGTCCTTCACGGTGTGCAGAAGGTCCGCGCCCTTCTCGCGGCGCTCCTTGAGCCAGTCCGCCAACTGCTCCCGGGTCTCGTTGCCCGAGCGCGGCGCGAACAGCACGCCCAAAGCGGCGCCGACCGCGGCGCCGGTCACGAACAGCAAAGCCCCGCCAAGCCCGTCGTTATCTCTACCCATGGTGTTTCGCCCTCTCAAATTAAGTCTCGGTGCGCCGACTTTTATCGCCGGCTCGCCGAGTATACATCGGGTCCCCCCCGCCGTCAAGTGGGCTTTTTCAGACGGGCGGCTTCGGCGGCGGCGCGGGCTTCCTCGAGGCGCAGGGCCTCGTCCTCGAGGCGGCGCTCCTTGTCGTCCAGCACGCGGGCGCGCTCGGAGAGGGCGCCTTCCAGCGCGCGGCCCCGCGAGGCGTGCGCCTTCTCGAGCTCGACGCGGCGCTCGTCGAGGGCCTTCGCGCGCTCGCGCTCGGCCTCCTCGAGGGCGCGGGCGAGGCCCGCGGCCGCGATCAGCTTCGCCTCCTCGGCCAGCCGCGTGCGCTCGACGTCGCGCATGCGGTCGCGCTCGGCGATCGCGTCGCGCAGCGACGCGGCCTCGAGCTCGACGGCCGACAGCGAGCGGGTCAGCGCGGCGCGGTCGGCCTCGAGGGCGCCGATCCTCGACTGGAGCTCCTTGGCGCGCGAGGCGTCGACGATGCGGGCGCGGTCGTTCTCCGACTGCGCCTGCGCGAGCCGCTCCTGGAGGCCGGCGAGGTCCTGCTGGAGGCCGGCGCGCTCGCGCGCCAGGTCCTCGAAGGCCTTCTCTCGCACCACGCGCAGGGCCTCGTCGTGGGCGAGGCGCAGCTCGGAGAGGCGCGCCTCGTGGGCGGCCTGGCGCTCGCTCTGCTCGCGGTAGTGGCGGGCGAGCGCCTCGGCCTCGCGGCGGTCGCTCTCGGCGCGGTGGTGCTGCTCGCGCGCGAGCGACTCGCCCTCGATGCGGGCGCGCTGCTTCTCCAGGCGCGCGCGCGCCTCCAGGGCCTCGGCCGTGAACGCGCGGCGCTGGTCCTCGAGCGCGGTCTCGTAGCGGCTGACGAACTCCCCCTCGCGCAGGGCCCAGCGGGCGTCGAGGTCCTTCTCCTTGAGCAGGTACTCCTCGCGCAGCGCCTCCTTCCAGGCCTGGTGCTGGTCGGCCAGCGCGCGGGCGGCGCGCTCCGTCTCGGCGACCTTGGCGCGGTAGGACTCGTCGAGGCCGCGCTGGCGCTGGTCGTACTGCGCCGACAGCGAGAACTTCTCCGCCTCGACCGTCTTGCGGTGCTCCTCGAGCAGCTCGCCGCGGCGCAGCTCGTGCTGGGCCTCGAGCGCGGCGACGCGCGACAGGTATTCGTTCTGCCGGGCCTCCTCGCGGCGCTTGGCCTCCTCCTCCAGCGCCCGGGCGCGCTCGGCCAGGATGATCAGCTTCTCCTGGTGGGCCTTCTCGAGCTCGGCGTCCTTGCGCGCGACGAAGTCGTCCTGCGCGCGCACGCGCTCGGCATCCTTGCGCGCGCCTTCCTCGAGCAGGCGCGAGCGGTCGCGGCGCCCCGTCGCCTCGAGCTCCTCGATCTTCGCGGCGACCTGGCGCAGGCGCTCGGCGTGCTCGGCGTCGAGCAGCTTGCTGCGGTCGGCCCAGGCGGCCTGCATCGAGGCGTGCTCCGCGACGAGCTGCTCGTCGAGCTTGACGATCAGGCGCCGCTCCTTCTCGGCCCACGAGGCCAGCAGGCGGCGCTCGTCGGCCGCGTAGTGGGCCTCTGCCTCGGCGCAGCGCTTCTCGTGGTCGTCGTTGAGCTCGCGCGTCCGGCGGGCGAGCAGGGCCTCGACCTCGGCGGCGCGGTCGGCGATCGCGCGGGCGCGCTCCTCGAACTGCTTCTGCACGGCCTCGTCGAGCTTCGCGCGGCTCTCCTTCGTCTTCGCCCAAAGGCCGGTCTCGAGCTCGGACCAGCGGGCCTGGAGCTCGGCCTCGCGCTTCTGATAGCGCGCGACGAGGTCGGCCTCCTTGAGCTGGAACGCCTTGACGAGCTCCTCCTCTCGCGTCTTGACGCCGAGCTCGCGGTCCTGGGCGAGCGCGGCCAAAGCCATCTTGTTCTCGGCGAGCTCGCGCTTGAGGGCGGCGATCTCGCGGTCGTTGTCGGCGATCTCGAGCTCGCGCTGGCGGTTGGCCGCGGTCATCTCGCGGTCCCGCGCGTCGCGCAGCATCTCGAGCTGCTCGGCGTCGAGCTTCACCTTCGCGAGGATGTCCTGCTTCTCGCGCTTGAGGCCGATGATGTCGGCGTCGCGCAGGTCGAGCATGCGGCGCAGCTCGCCCCACGCCTCCTCCTTGCCCTTGATCGCCTTGGACATCGAGACGAGGTCGGCGCGCAGGCGGGCCAAGGTCTCCTCGGTCCGGGCCTGGTCGGCGTCGACGCGCGCGCGCTCCTCGGCGCGGACCTCCATGCGGGCCTCGGTCTTCCAGCGCTGCATCATCTGCTCGCGCTGGCCGGCCTCCCGCTCCCACTTCTGGGCCTGCTCCTGCCACTCGGCCAGGCGCGCGTCCATCTCGGCGATGCGGCTCTCGAGGGCCTTGCGCTTGGACGAATCGTCCTGCACCTGGCCCTTCAGGACGGCGTTCTGGTCCTGGAGGTCGCGGATGGTCGCGAGCGCGCCGCGGATGGCCAGGCGCGCGGCGTCGAGGCTGTTGATCTCGCGCAGGGCGCGGTCATCCCATTGGTTGTCGGGCGGCTCGTCCATGGCCATTGCCCCCCAACTATAGGGAAACCCTGTTACGAGGTTATTGCCTGCGCGGCCGCCCGACGACGGCGTTCCGTTTTGAGTCTGGACGGGAGGACGGGAATCGGCTACAATGGACGGAAGAGGCCCCATTATTCGGGAGGACACGGTGACCACTAAATCCGAACCGCAGAAGCTTGAAGTCGCGACCGTCGCCGACGGCGTCGTGAAGGTCAAGGTCCCCCAGGGCAAGGGCTTCTTCAAGATCGCCATCGAGAAGCGCCACGGCGAGTCGAACTCCCTCTACCTCGAGGTCAACGGCGCCCGCAAGTTCGAGGTCGGCAACGACTGCAACACTTGCCATTTCTGGTTCAAGATGCTGCAGGACCCGCATCTTCCGACGAACAAGAAGATCGCCAACCTCCCCAAGACGATCCAGCTGCCGCGTCCGGTCGACGAGTCCCTCGTCCAGGAGCTGGCCCCCCTCCTCGAGCTGATGGAGAAGGGCGAATACCTGGTCTTCGAGACCTCGGTGAACCTGACCGGCCCGTACGACTCCGACGACGAGGCGTCCTACTTCTTCCAGAGCGAGTTCATGGAGCTCTGGGACATCGAGGACCCGAAGGAGGAGGGCCTGCTGTCCGGCTGGGAGCACTACGAGGGCGGCCGCCCGCGCGTGTTCCGCCACCCCGAGTCCGGCGTCGTGGAGAAGCAGTTCGATTTCGTGATCCCCCTCGTGCCCCGCGCGGCGCTGAAGGAGGAGTACATCAAGATCTATCAGCAGATGATCCAGAACGGCGACCGGCCGCGCGTGCTCATGCTCGGCATGTACCAGCGCGGCATCCCGGAGGCCGTGAAGAAGGGCGCGATCAAGAACCTCCATTCCTTCATGGCCGGCTTCATGCTCGACGGCCACCACAAGGTCGCGGCGTACCGGCGCGCCGGCGTCCCCGCGAAGTTCCTGGTCATCCTCGCCCCCAAGGCGAGCAAGTACCACCTCCTCAAGGACGAGGGCCCCGCCGGGAAGGCTCAGGCCCGCCTCGAGGAGCGCCTGGCCACGCTGAAGCCGTCCTGAGCCGTTAAGAGGAAAGCCTTGACGCGCCGCGGGTCCCGGCTATACTATCGGCGTCCGACGCGCCTCATAGGTCTTAAGGCCTAGATGTGAGTGGGACTGAGTGCCCTGATGATTTAGGCCTTTCAGGGCTACGCTGAAGTCAATGAGGACCCGAAGCCGCCGAGCCCCCCTCCTCGCCGCGTGCGCCCTTGCGCTCGCCGTCCCCTCGTCGGCTCCCGCCGGCGACACCCAGCCCGCCGTGGCCGTCCCCGTCGTCCAGCCGATCCTCCCGCGCATCAGCGGCTCGCTGACCACCCCCGCGGGACGGCAGATGGCCGAGCAGTTGGGCGAGCTCGAGATGACTTTGGTCAAGCACCTGAAGGGCGAGCAGCCGTCCTCGTTCGACGCGCTCGACAAGAAGCGCAAGGAGCTCAAGGCGCGCATCGACGCCGCCCCGCTCGCGCCGGCGGACCGGAAGATCCTCGACGAGCGCCTGGGCCGCACGGCGAGCGTCATCCTCCGCAGCCTGCGCCTCACCGGCGGCGCCGCGGGACTCGACGCCGAGACGTCGAAGGCCGTCGCGAACGCCGGGGCCGCGCCGGACCCCTCGACGGCCAAGGACCCCCTCTTCCACATCGACGCCCTGCTCGGCGACCTCGAGAAGGCCTCCGCGAATCCCGCCAGCGCCGAGGAGATCTTCGAGCGGCTGAACCGCCGCTACGGCGGCGTCTCCGGCCCCTCCGCCTCCGGCGTGCGCGTGGATTTCGGCGCCATCCGCAAGACCCTCGAGGTCACCTACACGCCGGACGGCGCGCCGGGCACGAACGCGGCGAAGGCCCGCGACCTGGCCCGCCCGACGCCCCCGCCGTCGCAGGAGCTCGTGGAGGTGCGCGGGGAGAGGGTCCCCTTCCTCGCCTTGATGGCCGACGCGGGCCAGAGGGCGCTCGCCGAGGTCGGCAAGCGGACCCCCGGCGTCGGAGCCCCGGACTTCGTCGGCGAGCGGGGTGAGATGCTCAAGACGCTCCAGGCTCTCGGCCGCAAGACGGTCTCGGCGATGCTCGGCAACCCCGACGGCTTCACGACCCTCGACGCGCTGGTCGACCACCTCGTCCGGGAGGAGGCGCGCCTGGCGCGCTCGTTCGGCGAGCCGGCCGAGTGGCCGACCGACGAGGACGCTATCTCCCGCCGCTTCGACCGGATCGCCAAGCTCAACCCCGAGCTCGCCGAGTTCTCGGCGGCGCTGTGGACGTACCGCGAGTTCCTCCGCGACGGGCTGCGCGGCGCGCCCGCCGGAACGCCCTTCGCCGCGTGGGAGATCCCCTTCCAGGGCGGCGGCGCGCGCGGCGGCGTGGTCGTGTCGGAGACGCACGGCGGGACCGAGTTCATCGGGCTGCGGGTCCCCCAGCCCGACGGGGCCTCGGTGTTCACGGCCTTCTCCGCGGACGACAAGAGCGCCATCCGCGTCGCGCGCGCGAAGAACGGCGCGAAGGAGATCGTCCGGCAGGACTTCGACGGCGCGCGCAACGTCGTCACGCAGGTCACCGAGAAGTACGGCTCCAACGGGGCCCGCCTCGAGCGGCAGAAGTACGAGCCCGCCCGCCACCGGACCGAGCTGACGACCTACTCGCCGGACGGCAAGGTGCTGCGCCGCGAGACCGGGAACTCCGAGACGGGCGAGGCGGTCATCCAGCAGCTGGGGGGCGCGGGCCCCCGCTTCGAGGCGACGATCACCAAGGACCGCCGCGAGGTCAAGTTCACCGACCAGAACACCGCGCCCTACCGGATGCAGGTGGACCGGGTCAACCCCGACGGCAGCATCGAGCTCGATTTCCGCGTCCTCAAGGACGGGCGCACGCTGAAGCAGGTCACGAAGCACGTCCAGCAGGTGCTCAAGGGGCACGCCGTGGAGAGCTGGGACGTGGCCGTCGGCGACCTGACCTCCCCCGCCCTGCCGGAGAAGCGCAAGGCGCAGGCGCTGGCGCTCTCCAAGGAGATCCTGGCCGCGATCGGCGAGGCCGATCCGACCGGGCGCAAGACGGCGGCGTTCGCCGACTTCCTTAACTTCAACGCCGTCACGGACATGCTGGCCGCGCACGACGACGAGCCCGCGATCCGGCTCTCCATCGCCCCGGGCGCGCGGAAGGTCTTCACCCTCATCCTGCAGAAGGCGAACGGCGAGCGCACCGTGCTGACCGGCTTCTTCGGCGAGAAGACCGCGCAGCCGGGCCAGCCGGCGGGGCCGGCCTACCTCGTCCAGAACGCCGTCGAGTTCGACGCCGCGTGGAACATGCGCAACGCCCACGACCAGGCGTCCCAGCTGCGCGCCTCGCGCGTGGCGCACGAGTACCTGGGAGACGGGACCCGCATCTTCCGCGAGGACGTGCGCACCGAGCTGCGGGACGCCTACCGGGGCGGCGGCTGGAACCCCGCGAACTACGTCGCCAACAAGAACGAGGTGCGGCGGTTCTTCTACCAGCGCCAGACCTTCAGCGCGGGCCGGCCCGATCCGTGGCCGAAGACGGGCGAATGGGAAGGGGCTGCGGACGTCCGCGAGAAGCCGGGCTCGGCTCCGGCGCTCTCCCTCGCGCAGGGCATCGTCAGCCTCCCGGTCCTCAAGCAGACGCTCGAGGCCTCGAACTGGGTCAGCAACATCGCCTACACGGGCATCGTCAACGTCGTCGAGAGCAGCGTCTCCGGAGACCTGGCCCAGCTGAACTCCATCGCCACGCGCTCGCGCAACCCGGCGTGGGCCCGCTCGATGGCCGGCCCGCAGCCCGACGGCGAGAAGGAGCCGGAGAAGTTCGAGGAGTGGGCGAAGAAGATCCTGGCGAAGCTGACCCCGGGCGCGCGGGCGATCCTGAACAAACGGGTGATGGAGCTGCGCCCGGAGCGCCTGGCGGCGATGGGCGTCACCGCGGTCGATTCCCCCCTCTACTACGAGCAGGCGATGAGCATGGCGCCGACGGACATGGAGGCCTACTTCGCGCTCGCCGAGTTCGGCGCCGGCACCTACGGCAAGCAGCTGGCCCGCAACGGTCACGGCTTCCTGGGCGCCATCGCCTCCGGCGGCGAGGCCCTCGGCCAGATGGCGACGAACCCCCTGACCTGGGCCATGCCGTACGCGTTCTCGGCCCTCGGCAAGCTCTCGACCTCGCTCGGCACGAAGGCGGCGGTGGCCGCCGAGGCGGGCGCGACGGGCACGAGCCGCGCGCTGACCCTCGCGAAGTTCGGCGTGAACACCTTCAGGGGCACGGTCGTCGGCAGCATCGGCGTGCCGTTCGTCCTGGACACCGGCCACAACATCCACGAGGCGATCTCCAAGTTCGGCACCCCGGACGGGGCCGACGCGATGGGCAAGGCGATCGTCGACCTCGGCTTCATCTACGGCATGAGCCGTTCGATGGCCAAGGACCTCGCCGGGACCAAGGTCGGCAAGCGCCTCATGGACCGCTTCCGCTCGAAGCCCGAGGCGGCGGCGCCCGAGCCCGTCGTCGCGAAGCCCTCCGCCCCGCTCGTCGAGCCGAACGGCCAGCTGCTCCTGGATTTCGGAGGCGACAGGGCGGTGCGGCCGGCTCAGGCGGTCAAGCCGGCCGGTCCCGTGAGCTCCGCGACCCCGGTGAAGCCCGCGACCCCGGCCGCGCAGGCGGCGCCCGCCGCCGTCGAGGCGGTCGTCGCGAAGGGCCCTCCGCCCGGCAAGATGGCGCGGATGGCGGAGTTCGTGAGCACGAAGTGGCGCGAGTTCCGCCAGCCCAGCGAGGCCTTCGCCGGCAAGGGCGGCCTGGAGCCTCTCAAGGCCGCCGACGTCAAGGTCAACACCCGCGCCGAGGCGAACGGGCCCGCGAGCGCGACGACCCTCGACGCGAAGAGCGCGGAGATCCTGACGCCCGCCGCCGCCAAGCCCGCCGTCCTGGAGGCCGTCGGCCCGAAGACCGTCGCTCCCGAGCCCCTCCTGGCGGAGACCGGCGGCGGCGCCGGCGTCAAGCAGGGGACGGCCAAGACGGCCGCTCCCAAGACCGGCGAGCAGCTCCAGTTCGAGTTCATGAAGGGCAACCCCGAGCCCAAGACGGTGAAGATCGCGCGGGAGCCGCTGCAGCTCAGCCGGGGCCTGGAGTTCGAGGCCCGGAAGGGGAAGGCGTCCCTCGCGGAGCCGCGCTACAAGCAGCTCGAGCTCGACTTCGGGGCGAAGGACGCCGCGCCCGAGGCGAAGGCCCGCGCCGCGAAGAAGGGAGGCCCGAAGCCCGGCGAGCAGCTGGAGTTCGCCTTCATGAAGGAGAAGGTCGACCCCCTGCGGACCGCCAAGCAGCCGGCCGGCGCCGGCCCGATGGAGTTCCGCGCCAAGTCCACGAAGGCCGAGAAGCCCCGCGCCGCGGCGGAAAAGGTCAAGGTCCGGGAGAAGGTGAAGCCCCAAGGGCGCGCGGCCGTCAAGGAAGGCGTCTTCCGCCGCGCCGGGAAATATCTCCTGGCCAGCGGCTACGTCGGCCTGGCGTCCCGGGTCGTCCCGACGCCGCCCCCCTCTTACCCGCGCCGCAAGGAGATCCCCTGGGTGGTGCACAACCAGCCGCCCCAGCAGCCGGCCCAGGGTCCGCCGGCCGGCGAGGACCCCGCCCCGGAGGAGACTCCCACCGAAACTCCCAAGGAGCCTACGACGGACACGGACTCCACCCCCGAGCGCCGCGAGGCTTCCGGCCCGGCCGCTGCGCCCTCGGACGGCCCGGC
>JACPFR010000050.1 GCA_016182905.1 Elusimicrobiota bacterium | reverse complement strand
GCGCGCGGCGACCTGAAGACCCGCCTGGAGTGCTTCCAGAAGGGCGCCACGGACTACGTGCACAAGCCCTTCGCCGCCGAGGAGCTCCTCGCCCGCGCGAAGGTCCACCTCCAGGTCAAGAAGTCCCACGAGGAGCTCATCAAGCGCAACTACGAGCTGGAGCTGGTCGCGCGCGCGCGCCAGGACATGACCGACATGATCGTCCACGACCTGAAGGCGCCCCTCACGGCGATCAAGGGCACCCTCGAGCTGATCCACGCGCGCGGCCTCATCAGCCAGGACAACTACGTCTCTTTGCTGTCGAACGCGGGCTCGGCCGCCGACTTCATGCTCCTGATGCTCAACGACATGCTCGACCTGGCGCAGGCCAAGGCCTCGGGCCTGAAGGTCGCGCCGGCGTTCATCGACCCGTCGCTGCTGCTCAAGAAGATCGAGACGCTCTTCGCCGGACGCATGAAGCTCACGGGCGCCACGGTCGCGATGCGCGTGGCGCCCGGCGTGGAGAAGGTGCGCGCCGACCAGAACCTGCTCTACCGCATACTCGCCAACCTCATCACCAACGCGATGAAGGCCGCCCCCGGCCCCCAGCCGGTCGAGGTCGACTGCGGCTACAACGGCGTCTCGGCCCGCTTCATCGTCTCCGACCGGGGCCCGGGCGTCCCCGACGCCGAGAAGAAGCGCATCTTCGAGAAGTACGTCACCAGCGGCCGCAAGGACTCCGCGATGGACACCGGCACGGGCATCGGCCTCAGCTTCTGCCGCGCCGCCGTCCTCGCCCACAAGGGCCGCATCTGGGTCGAGGACCGGCCCGGCGGCGGCTCCCGCTTCGTCTTCGAGCTGCCGCAGGGCGAATAAGCCGGGGCGAAATGACCGGCCTTCCGGGGCGTTTTATCGGTTGACGCGCGTCCCGTTCTTTGGGACCATTGGACCCATGAACAACATAGGCCTGATGGTCGCCGTCCTCCTCGCCGCGTCCCCTGCCCTCGCCGAGGATTTCCCGCCGGCGCTCGAGAAGCAGGCCCCGGCCGACCTCTGGGTCACCTTCGACCAGGCCGACCTCGCCCGCCCCGAGGCGAAGGGATTCCCCCTGACCGCCCCGGTGCTCACCGACGGCCGCACCGCGGTGTACCAGGTCCGCCCCGACATGCTCCCCCTCCTCTCGCAGTTCATGCACGACCGCTTCAAGCGCTGCGGCGGCTACCTCGCCCACGGCTCGATGGCCGCCGCGCAGGCGTCGATGCGGCCGACCGCGATCGGGCCGCGCATGGCCTACACCCTCGACCAGCAGGCGGTCGTCGCGCCCCTCGCCGCCGCCGTCAAGGAGCCGAGCCTCCGCGCCACGATCTCCGCGATGTCCGCCTACCACAGCCGCTACTACCAGTCCGAGACCGGCGCGGAGGCCGCGCGCTGGCTGAAGGGCCATTGGGCCGGGCTCGCCGCGAGGATCCCCGGCGCCTCCGCCGCGCTGTTCACGCACTCCGCGTGGAAGCAGCCCTCGGTGATCCTCACCATCCCCGGCGCGGAGCTGCCCGACGAGATCGTCGTCCTCGGCGGCCACCTCGACTCGATCAGCGGCTGGGGCAACTCCGGCGCGCGCGCGCCCGGCGCCGACGACAACGCCTCCGGCATCGCCGTGCTCACCGAGGCGATCCGCGTCCTCGGCGAGTCCGGCGTGCGGCCCAAGCGCACCATCCAGTTCATGGGCTACGCGGCCGAGGAAGTCGGCCTGCGCGGCTCGCAGGACATCGCGGCCTCCTACGCCTCCTCCGGGAAGAAGGTCGTCGGCGTGATCCAGTTCGACATGTCCAACTTCGCGGGCTCCGGCCCCGACATCTACATGCTCACCGACTACGTGGACGCCTCCTTGAGCGCCTTCACCGCGAAGCTGGTAAACACCTACACCGGCGTCAAGGCGGCGACCACGAAGTGCGGCTACGGCTGCTCCGACCACGCGTCGTGGAACAAGAAGGGCTTCCCCGCGGCGATGGCCTTCGAGTCGACCTTCGACGGCAGCAACCACGAGATCCACTCCGAGCGCGACACCTTGGCGACCTCGGGCGGCGACGCGTCCCACTCGGTGCCCTTCGCCAAGCTCGCGCTCGCCTTCGCCGTCGAGCTCGCCAAGACCTCCGCCGCCGCCCCCGTCACCGCGGCCCGCTGAACGGACTAACGAACGGCGTACGGCGTTTGACCACAAAGACACTAAGACACAAAGAACGGATAAAGAGTTAACGGGAAACGCCGCAGCCGTTAACTTTCTTTCGTTCTTTGTGTCTTAGTGTCTTTGTGGTTCGCCGTTCGCTATCCTTGAGGATAGTCAGGCGGGCTTGGTGAGCGGCTTCGGCCAGGAGGCGAAGACGAACAGCTCCCCGTCCTTGCCGTCGGCCGAGACCTTGGCGCCGGGGACGGCGTCGTCGAAGCGGATCAGCGCGAGGCCGGCGCTGCCCAGCGAGCTCGTGACGTGGCCGACCGCGCGGTCGCCGCGCAGGACGACGGCGCCCGCGGGCGCGGGCTCGCCCGCGAAGCGGAGCCCCATCAGGATCTTGTTGACGTGGCCGCGGAAGACGAGGCGGGACACCGTCTCCTGGCCCATGTAGCAGCCTTTCTCCATGGAGATCGCCGCCTCCTGGCGCGCCTCGAGCGGGAGGGACTCCTCGCTCATGTCGGCGCCGAACCAGGGGAAGCCGGAGGCGAGGCGCAGGGCCTCGAACTCGGCGTCGCTCATGAGGTCGGCGTCCTCGGGCGGATCCACGCCGAGGAGCAGGCGGGCGGGCTCGATCAAGCGCGGCCAGGGCAGGCCGCGCTCGTAGCCCTCGCCGACGACGAGCCAGGCGCGCTCCGAGCGCAGGGCCTTCAAGGCGGAGTCCGACAGCATGATCTTCTTCTCGAACGCGGCGAGGAAGCCGATAGCCGCGCCGGGGCGGGTGACGGCGAGTATGGACTCCGGCGTCTCCTCGTACAGCTCGCAGTCGGCGACGAGCAGTCCCTTGGGAGAGAGCACGCACGAGGGCAGGCAGACGCCCGGCGCGAGCCTGCCCAGGTCGGCGCTCACCAGGCCCTGCAGGAACTTCTTCGCGTCGGGCCCGTGGAAGCGGAAGAAACCCCACAGCGAGACGTCCAGCGCGCGTAGTGCCATGCCTCGATTATAGCTATCCTATCGTCCATGAAACGCGAGATCGGCTTCCTGCTCGACATGGACGGGGTCGTCTGCCACAACATGCCGGCGCACGAGGAGGCGTGGACGGCCTTCTTCCGCGGCCACGGCATCACCATCGACCTCCGGGATTTCCGCGAGAACACGATGGGCATGCCCACGCGCGAGGTCCTGCGCTACTACTTCAAGCGCGAGGTCCCGCCCGAGGAGGCGCACGCCGCCGCCGTCGTCAAAGAAACCCTTTACCGGAAGCTGTACCTGCCTCAGCGCGCGCCCGCCGCGGGCCTGATGCCTTTCCTGAAGGGCGCCCGCGCGGGCGGCTACCGCGTGGGCCTGGGCACCGGCTCGAAGGACGACAACGTGACCTTCATCCTCGACGGCCTGGAGCTGCGCCCGTGGTTCGACGCGGTCGTCGACGGCGGCATGGTGACGAAGGGCAAGCCCGATCCTGAGACCTTCCTGATCCTCGCCGACAAGCTCGAAGTCGCCCCCGCGGACTGCGTCGTGTTCGAGGACTCCTTGCTCGGCGAGGAGGCGGCGCGGCGCGCGGGCATGCAGGTGGTCGCGATCACGACCTCCCACCGCCCCGACGAGTTCAAGCACGCGGCGCTCAAAGTCTCCGACTTCACGACGCTCAGCGCCGCGAAAGCCGCGGCGCTCGCCCGCCCCTGACCCATGATCCAAACCATGAACGCGGCCGTGCTGCGCCACCGCGAGACGATCGAGCTGGTCGCCGTGGTGATGCGCATCGTCAGCTTCTCGCTCGTCAGTTGGCTGGGGCCGGACAGCCCGTTCCTCTTCGTCTGGGCGTTCAACACGGCCGACGCCCTGGCGCTGTCCTGGTGCGCGATCCTGCGCAAGGACCGGGCCTACACCCTTCTCAACATCTTCTGGATCGGAGTCGGGATCGTGGGCATGCTGCGAGCCCGCGGCTTTTGATAGTATCGGAGCGATGAAACTCGTCACTTTCGAGGTCCCCACGCCGTTCGGGCCCGTCGAGCGGCTGGGCGCCGTGCGCGCGGGCCGCATCGTCGACCTGAACCTCGCGGCGGAGCGCCTGTATCGCGCGCAGGGCAAGTCCCGGCCCAAGGCCCGCGCGGACTTCTTCGTGCCCCCGTGCCTGCTCGGCCTCCTCGACGGCGGCAAGGAGTTGCTCACCGAGGCGCAGACCGCCCTCAACACGCTCAAGGGCGCGCCCGCCGGCGTCGTCTGGAAGGAAAGCCAGGTCCGCCTGCTGGCCCCCCTCCCCCGCCCGCGCTCCCTGCGGGACTTCTTCGCCTTCGAGGACCACGCGAAGGCCGGCGCGAAGCGCCGCAACGAGCCGCTGGCCCCCGAGTGGTACGACCAGCCGGTGTTCTACAAGGGCAACCCCCGGACCATCATCGGCCCCGGCGCCGTCATCCCGTGGCCCGCGTTCACGCGCAAGCTCGATTTCGAGTTCGAGGTCGCGGCGGTCGTGGGCAAGGCCGGCAAGGACATCTCGGTCAAGGACGCCCCGAGCCACATCGCGGGCTACATCGTGATGAACGACTGCTCGGCGCGCGACATACAGAAGAACGAGATGGTGTGCCGCATGGGGCCGGCAAAGGGGAAGGATTTCGCGACGGTGCTTGGACCATACTTCGTGACGAGCGATGAATGGAACGGAAAGATTCCCAAGCTGAAAGTCCGAGTGAACGGCAAAGAGTGGAGCAACTCTCAGGGAGCACAGCCTTACTGGAAGTTCGCGACCATGCTCTCGCACGCCTCGCAGGGAGAAGAGCTTCTGCCCGGCGACCTCCTCGGCTCCGGCACCTACTTTAAGGGATGCGGATTGGACATGGGCCGATGGATCAAGCCCGGGGACCGCATCGAACTGGACGCGGGACCGCTCGGGACTTTGAAGAACACCGTCGGGAAACCGAACGGGTCGATCCACTTGAAATATAAGAAGTCGGGAGTGCTTGCATGAGCGTGATCCTCACCCGCGGCCGCGTGCCCAAGACGCCGCATACCGAGTTCTACTCGGAGCCGGAGGTGCTCGCGCTCGAGGAGATCCACGGCGTCAGCGGCTTCAGCGGGGACTGGTCGCGCAAGTACCACTACCGCAAGTACCCCACCCAGCAGGTGAGCGAGCCCAAGCGCCTGCCGCTCGACCTTCGTCCGCAGAAGATGGCGCCGGCCCAGCCGCTGCAGCCCTGGCACATCCGCACCGGACGGCTGAAGGCGCACGGCGACCACATCAGCGGGCGCGTGCCCCTCGTCTACGGCACGACCACCGTCGTGTCCGCGGCGCGCTTCGAGAAATCCTGCCCGGCGCAGAGGTTCTTCCGCAACGGCGACGGCCACGAGCTTTGGTTCATACAAGAAGGGTCGGGCCTCATCGCCTCGGAGTTCGGCGTGCTGCCGTTCCGCAAAGGGCATTACGTGAACATCCCCAAGGGCACGACCTACCGCGTCGAGCTCGCGAGCGAGGACTGCGCCCTGCTCATCGTCGAGTCCCGCCTGCCCATCCAGTTCGCCCCCCACTACCTGAACCCCTCCGGCCAGGCGCACCTGACCGCCCCGGTCGTCGAGACCGAGGTCGGCCTCCCCGAGTACCGCCCCGCGCGCGACGAGGAAGGCGAGTTCCGCGTCTGGACCAAGCACGCCGGCGGCCTCGTCACCGAGATGTTCCTCGGGCACCATCCGTTCGACCTGATCGGCTGGGAGGGCGCGCTGTACCCCTACACCTTCCACACCGACGACCACCACCCGCTCGCCCGGGAGATCCACACCGCTCCGCCGACGCGCCAGACCTTCCAGTCCGGGACCGCCCCGCACAACGGCTTCGCCGTCTGCACTTTCAAGGGGCAGATCGAGGGCTGGAACCCGCGCGACGTCCCGGCGCCCTACGCGCACCTCAACGTCGACAGCGACGAGGTGATGTTCTTCTCGAACACGACCTACGGCGCGCGCAAAGGCCTCGTGGAGCCGGGCTCGTTCACCTTCCACCCCGGCTCCCTGCCGCACTCGCCTCACGGGATGGCCGCCAAGCGCTCCTTCGCCGAGCGAGGCAAGCTCTCCGACTACCTCGCGGTGATGCTCGACACCTTCTACGAGCCGCTCGAGGTGGCCAAGCAGGCCCTGCCGCTCGCCGACAAGGACTATCCGACGAGCTGGAACCGGGACACGCAGGGCGTCTCGGCCGAGTAGCATGCAGCTCGACCCCGAGACGATGGCGGTCCGCGACCGGTACCTGCTGATGATCGCGACCATCCTCCCGCGTCCGATCGCGTGGGTCGCGACGGTCTCCCCCGAGGGGAAGCCGAACCTGGCGCCGTTCTCGTTCTTCACGGGGATCTGCGCGAACCCGATGACCATCTGCTTCGCGCCGGTGAACGATAGGAACGGGAAAAAGAAAGATACGTTGATCAACATCGAACTGACCAAACAGTTCACGGTCAACATAGTCAACGAATCCAATGCGTTAAAAATGAACGCGACATCGGCGCCTTACGCCTACGGCGTGAACGAATTTGAGCAGTGCGGAATAACGGCCATTAAGAGCGCCCGAGTCAAACCGCCCCGAGTCAAAGAGAGCCCTGTGTCTTACGAATGCGAGCTCCAACAGATCGTGCGGATCGGCGAAGGAGCGTTGGCCGGGAACCTTGTCATCGGCCGCGTGGTGGTGTTTCACTGCGCCGATGACATTTACAACAACGGCAGGATAAAGCATCAAGATCTGCACGCCATAGGCCGCATGGAAGGAGCGTGGTATTCCCGCACGAACGATTCTTTCGAACTCCCCCGACCGGAGGTCGCATGAAGAAGCAGCCTTTCCACAACTTCGTCGTGGACCACATGACCTTCCTTGTGGAGCCCGACATCTACAACACGACCTACGCCCTGTTCCGGATCATTCTGGGGGTCTCCCGCGAGGACCTGATCTACGAGAAGCGCTCGAGCTGGCCCGGGCGCAAGCCCGCGTCCATGACCTTCGCCTCGCGCATCGGCCTCGAGAGGGGCGGCAAGGTCCCCAACCAGACCGTCGTCGCCGTCGTCCAGCCCACCGAGCCCAAGGGCCAGGGCTCCCACGTGCGCACGATGCTCAAGAACCGCGGCGGCGGGTGCCACTGGCAGCATATCGCCCTCAGGACGCCGGATCTGGTCGGTTTTCATGAATTCTGCCTCGCGCGCGGCGTCAACTTCATCACGCCGATCCTGAAGGATTCCCACGACGACCTCATCCAGGTGTTCAGCGGCGAGTGGATGGTTCCCGGCGGGCGGCCGACGGCGACCTTCTTCGAGTTCGTGCAGCGCGACCCGAGCCCCGAGCTGCTGAAGGAGATCGAATCCGCCTCCAACCGCGAGGCGTGGTTCCGCGACAAGACCTTCCTCGGCCTGTACGGAGAGAAGGAGAAGGAGTACGAGCGCGGCAAGGCGACGCCGTTCATCCCGGACGCGCTCGCCAAGAAGATCGCCAAGCGCCTGAAGGGCCTCGAGGTCTGGGAGATCGGCGACGACCTCCTCGACAAGGTCGAGGCCGACATGCTCGAGCACGCCGCCAAGTGAGCCTGGCCGCGCTGCTGCTCGTCCTCGCCCTCCCGGCGCGCGCCGACCTGTCCGTGTACGACGCCGGCAAGGACCCGCCCCCGGGGACGATCTGGTCCGAGGACGGCTACCATTACGCCTACCTCGAGTCCGACGCGGACGGCGACCGTTGGATCGTGGACGGCCGCGCCCGCGCCGAGGGCGCTGAGGGGGAGTTCACGGGCCCCGGCGCGCTGAGCGCCGACGGCGCCGTCCTCCTGCATTCGACGGGCGTCCTGGACAAGGCCGGGAACCTCCTCGGGGTCGCGCCCGCGGTCAACGGCCGGCGCGCCGGCGCGGTGTACGCCGAGATCAAGAGCTTCCACCTGAGCCCGCGCGGGGTCAACGCGGCCGCGGTCGCGCGCACGCCCAAGGGCTGGGTCGTCGCCTCGCTGCACGGGACGGGGCCCGCCTTCGCGGAGCCCCCGTTCCACGTGGCGCTCACCGACAAGGAGACCTTGTATTTCGTCGAGTTCGGAGGCGCGGCCTGGCTGTACCGGAACCACAAGCCGGTCGAGAGGAAGCCCTACGGCGCGGCCTCGACGAGCCGGGACCTGCGCCGGACGGGCGGCCTCTACACCGGCTCGGACGGGCTGATCTACGTGGAGATCGACAAGACGACCTTCGGGCCCTACAACTCCGCGACCGCTCCCGCGTTCAGCGCCGACGGCCGCCACAGCGCGTTCCTGGCCGCGGCCCTCTCCGAGCACGGCTACGACACCTTGATCGTCGACGGCCTGCCCGCCGAGATGAAGCGCTGCGCGGACTGCACCGTGTCCGTGGACGACCGCGGGCGCGCGTTCCAAGACGTCGTCATGACCGCCGTCAGCGAGCGCGCCCAGATCCACATGGCGTTCACCGGCGGCAAGTCGCTCCACCCCGGAGGCCAGCCGCCCAAGGTGGGCCTGGCGCCGGGCGGCAGGCATTTCGTCTACCCGATGCTGGCGCCGCAGGGGGTCGCCGTCGGCCTCGACGGGCGCGTCGCGGAGACGGGCGCCCCGATGCCGCTGGTCCCCGCTCCGGCCGCGTTCGACGGCGAGGAGTACCACTACTGGTCCGTGACGGGCAAGAGGCTGCGGCTCGTGTGCGGCAGCGCCGAGGGCCCCCGCGCGCCGAAACCCCGCTGCGCGGCCGCCGCGCGGAGCGCGGGCTGGCCTGCCGTCGAACGCTAGCTAGTCGAGCTCGATGACGTCGTGGCGGGAACCGTCGAGGTCGGGCTCGCCGGTGAAGCCGGGGGCGGCCGGCGGCTCCCCGAGAGCCGCCCCGGGCGGAGGGATGACGGCGGCCGGCGGCGCGGCGCGCCGCTCCGGGCCGAGAAGCGACACGATGGCCTCCTTGAGCTGCTTGCCGTCGAGCGGCTTGGCCACGTAGCCGACGGCGATCGCGTCCATCACCGTCATCTCGATCTCGAACTTGGGCGTCGCGCTCGCGAAGATGACCGGGGTCGCGACGAACGCCGGGACGGAGCGCAGGCGCTTGAGGATCTCGAAGCCGTCCGCCTCGGGAAGCTTGTAGTCCAGGATGAAGAGGCTCGGCCGGTGCTGCTCCGCCAGGGGCAGGACGCTGTAGCCGTCCGAGGCGAGCACCGGCTCGTGGCCGATCGACGCCAGGAAGGATCTCAACGACTCGCCGAACCGGGCGTCCGCGTCGTACACCAATATCTTGGCCATGGAGGTATTGTAAGCCCGTATGCCGGGGCTGTCAATGACCGGCGACGGTCACTTCCCGAGGGGCTTCAGGCCGCGGACGGACCAGGAGAGGTTCACGAAGCCCAGGTCCTTGTCGGCGAACTCGGCTTTCTCGAGGCGGCCCGAGTTGCGCGCGGACGAGCCGGGGCGGGGGTCCAACTCGGCCACGACGTACTGCCCCGAGCCCGGGCGTTCGGACTCGTATTCGATCGCCTGCTCGCGCAGGTCCCACGAGTCGAGCAGGCGGTCGGACTTCTGGCGGCGGCGGTCGGTCACGGTGACGGCCGCGGCCTCGACGTCCTCGACGAAGCCCTCGAAGACCCGGAAGCGCAGCTCGAAGTGGGTCCGCCGGCGCTCGAGCGACTTCGGATAGAGGGAGATCACGAGCCAGACCGAGTCCTTCTTGCCCTTGTGCAGGCGCGCCGCGGAGCGGGCCTTCGAGTTGTCGCCTTTCAGGCGACCCTTGACTTTATACACCTTCAGGGCGGCCGTGTTCTCGGCGGCGCCGGGGACGCCGCCGACGCGCAGGCCCAGAGGCTCCCAATCGACGGCGTCCTTGTGGATCACCGCGTGCATCGGGCGGGAGAGCTTCGGCTTGGGCTCGTCTCCTCCGACCTTGAACCCGCGCCCGGCGGCCTCGTCGGCCGGCGCCGTGGAGCTCGACGACGCCGCCGCCGCGGTCGAGGAGGCCACGGCCCCCGTGGAGGCGGCGGGCGGCGCGGCGGCGCCGTACATCGGCGACTGCGCCGCGGCGGAGGCCGCGATATGAACGGCCAGGGCGACGGCGGCGCTCACGACAAAACGGCGATCGTCTCTTTGAGACGGTCGCGGCGGGCGAGCGCGGCGTCGCGCTGCTCCTTGGCCTCGGCGACCTTCTCCGCGGGAGCGGAGGAGGCGGCGGAGAGGTTGCGCAGCTTCGCCTCGCATTTCTCGATGTCGCCGTCGGCCTTGGCGAGGTCCTTGGCCAGGCGCTCGCGCTCCTTGGCGAAGTCGATGACGCCGGCGAGAGGAATGAAGAAAGTCACGCCGTCGGCGACCGCGGTGGCGCTCTGGGGCGGGCGGCCGCCTCCGTTGACGGCCTCGACGCTCTCGAGCTGGGCCAAGATCATCGCGTAGGCGCGGTGCTTGCCGACGACGGCCTCGGCGAACGGGCCCTCGGCGACGGCCTTGATCTTGAGGCCCGGCGGCACGTTCAGCTGGGAGCGCAGCGAGCGGATCGAGGCCACCGCGCCCATGACCTTGCTCATCTCCTTCTCGACCTCGGGGTTCGACCAGTCGTAGTCGAGCTTATGGTAGCCGCCCTCGAGGACGAATCCCGCCGACTCGCCCGCGTACGGCTTGAGGGCGGCGTAGATCTCCTCGGTCACGAACGGCATGAGCGGATGCAGCGCCTTCAGCGACCCCGTGAGCACCTGGACGAGGATCGTCCGGGCGATGTCCTTGTCCTCGCCCTCGACGCCGGTCAGCCGGCCCTTGGCGAGCTCGATGTACCAGGCGCAGAACTCGTCCCACAGGAAGACGTACAGCGCCTCGGCGGCGGCGGCGGGATCGTAGGCATCGAGCGACGCCTGGGCCTTGGCGAGCGTCGCCTGGTACCGCGACAAGATCCACGCGTCGGCGGTCTCGAGGCAGCAATGGGACAGCTTCTCGAGCCTGTAGCCGCCGGCGGGCGCCGTCTCGGGCAGGTTCATCAGGACGAAGCGCGTCGAGTTCCAGAGCTTGTTGACGAAGTTGCGCGCGGACACGACGGTCTGCTCGTCGAACGCGATGTCCTTGCCGGGATGGGCGTTGACCATCAGGGCGAAGCGCAGGGCGTCGGTCCCGTACTTGTCCATCATCTGCAGCGGGTCGACGACGTTGCCGAGCGACTTCGACATCTTCTTGCCGCTCTTGTCGCGCACGATGCCGTGGATGACGGCGTCGGGGAACGCGGGCTTGTCCAGGAAGGCGTGGCCCATCATCTGCATGCGGGCGACCCACAGGTACAGGATCTCGTAGCCGGTGACGAGGGTCGAGGTCGGGTAGTAGTAGGCGAGGTCCTTCGTCTGCTCCGGCCAGCCGAACACGGCCAGCGGCCACAGCGCCGAGGAGAACCAGGTGTCGAGGACGTCGGGGTCCTGGGTCCAGCCCGCGCCGGGCGAGCCCATCGACACCGCGGGCTTCTCTCCTTCCTTGTACCAGACGGGGATGCGGTGGCCCCACCAGATCTGGCGCGACACGCACCAATCCTTGATGTTCACCAGCCAATCGCGGTAGGGCTTTTCCCAGTTCTTGGGGTAGATCTTGAACTCGCCGGCGTCCAACGCCTTGAGCGGCGCCTTGGCCAGCTCGGTCTGCTTCACGAACCACTGCAAAGACAACAAGGGCTCGATGACCGAAGAACAACGGTAACAGGTCTGAACGGCGGACTTGTGGTCTTCCTTCTTGCGCAGATATCCTTTCGCTTCCAGATCCGCGACGACGGCGTCGTGCGCCTTCTCGCGGGAAAGCCCCGCGTACGGGCCGGCCGCCTCGGTGAGCTTGCCGTCGGGTCCGATCGCCTTGACGGCGGGCAAATGGTGCCGTTCGCCGAGCTCCCAGTCGTTCTGATCATGCGCGGGCGTGACCTTGAGGCCGCCGGTGCCGAACTCGAAGTCGACGTACGAGTCCTCGACGATCGGTATCTCGCGGTCGATGAGAGGGATCAAGACTTTTTTCCCGACCATGTGCCGCCAGCGAGGATCCTGGGGATTTATCGCGACTGCGGTGTCGCCGAACATCGTGACCGGTCGCGTCGTGGCGACAATGATGCCGTCCCCGCCATCGACGTTTTTATAATGGATGTGATAAAGAGCGCCCTTCCGTTCTTCTCTCTCGACTTCTATATCCGAAAGCGCCGTTCCACACCTGACGCACCAGTTCACCAGCCGTTCCCCGCGATAGATCAACCCGCGTTCCCAGAGCGTTTTAAAGGCGTGATACACGGCCTTCGCCCGGACCTCGTCCATCGTGAACGCTTCTCTTTGCCAATCCAGCGAGGCCCCGAGACGATGCAGCTGCCCCAAGATCGTTTTCTTGCAGTCCCGCGTCCAGACCTGCATCCGCTCGAGGAACGCCTCGCGCCCGAGGGCGTGCCGGTCCACCTTCTCGGCCTTGAGCTGCTTCTCCATCACGTTCTGCGTGGCGATGCCGCCGTGGTCGCAGCCCGGGACCCAGCACGACTCTTGGCCCAGCATGCGGTGGTGGCGGATGAAGGCGTCCTGCAGGGAGTTGTTGAGCGCGTGGCCGATGTGCAGCGCCCCGGTCACGTTGGGCGGAGGGATGACGATGGTGAACGGCCGCGCGCCGTCGCGCGGCTCGGAGTGCGAGAGCTTGGCCGCGTCCCAGGACGCGAGGCGGGCTTCCTCGACCGGCTTCGGATCGTAGGCTTTGTCGAGCATGTCAGGCCTTCAGGATGTGCTTGATCTTCGCGAGCAGGACCTCGCCGTCGATCGGCTTGCCGAGGTACTCGACGGCGCCCGACTGCAGGCCGCTGACGACGTCGATCGCCTCGTCCGAGCCGGAGAACAGGATCACGGGCGTCTTCGCGATCTCCGGGTCGGACTTCAGCGCGCGGATCAGCTCGCGCCCGTCGAAGCCGGGCATGTACAGGTCCATGATGACGAGGTCCGGCTTCTCGGCCCGCACGACGGCCAAGGCCCGCTCGGGCTCGCCGACGGCGATGACGTAGTAGCCGGCGTGGTCGAGCGCCAGGCGCACCGTCTCGCGGATCAGCACGTCGTCGTCGACGATGATGATCTTGCGGCGCGGTCCGGCGTGCTTGGCCTTCCCCGTCACAGCAGGTCCGAGGCCAGCGCGGCGAGCACGGAGCGCTCGCTCTTGGTGAAGGTGACGTGGCCGAACAGCCCCTGGCCCTTGAAGCGCTCCACGAGGTTCGTGAGGCCGTTCGACGTCGCGTCGAGGTAGTAGTTGTCGACCTGGTGCGGGTCGCCGGTGAGGATGATCTTCGCGCCCTGGCCGGCGCGGGAGATGATCGTCTTGATCTCGTGCGGCGTCAGGTTCTGGGAGTCGTCGATGATGATCAGCAGGCCCGGCAAGGTGCGGCCGCGCAGGTAGGTGACCGCCTCGATCTCGAGGATGCCCTCCTCCATCAGCATCTGGATGTCCATGTCCGTCGTCTCGAGCGCCCCCTTGGGCTTCTCGAGGAGGTAGGACAGGTTGTCGTAGATGGCGCCCATCCAGTTGGTGAGCTTCTCCTCCTTCGTGCCGGGCAGGAAGCCGAGGTCGTGGCCGACCGCGATGACGGGGCGGGCGACGAGGATGCGGCGGTACAGCTTCTCCTCGAGGGTCTGCTGGAGCGCGGAGGCCAGCGCGATCATCGTCTTGCCCGAGCCGGCGAGGCCGACGAGGGTCACGAGCGAGATCTCGGGGTTGAGCAGCAGCTCGAGCGCGAAGCGCTGCTCGACGTTCAGCGGCTTGATGCCCCACGGAGCGGAGTCGGCGCGCACGAGCGGCACGAGGGACTTCGTCTTCTGGTCGTAGCGCGCGAGCGCGCTCTTCGAGGTGCCCTCGGCCTTGAGGATGATGAACTCGTTCGGGATCAGGTCCGGGATCGTCGCCGGGACCCGCTTGTCGCGGTAGAACGCGTCGATCTCCTCGCCGGAGACGGCGGCCTCGCGCCAGCCCTTGTACAGGTCGTCGATGTCGACCTTCTCCTTCTCGTAGTCCTGCGTCTCAAGACCCAAGGACTCGGCTTTGATTCGGAGGTTGATGTCCTTGGAGATGAAGACGATGTTCTCGCCCTGCTTCTTCAGGTACAGCGCGCAGGAGAGGATCTCGTTGTCCTTGGTGTGCGCGGAGAACGCCTTCGGCAGGCCGTCGGAGACCTGGATCTCGACCTTGAGCTTGCCGCCGTGCTCGAGCGGGACCCAGCTCGACAGCTTGCCGCCCTTGCGCAGCTCGTCGAGCTTGCGCGAGACGAAGCGGGCCGAGCGGCCGCGCTCGTCGTTGTTGCGCTTGAAGGTGTCGAGCTCCTCGATGACGGTCAGCGGGAGGACGACGCGCGAGCCCTCGAAGGAGAACATGGACATCGGATCGTGAAGAATCACGTTGGTGTCGAGCACGAAGGTCTTCATACGGGGGCCTCCTCACGATCGAACGGCGGGACGAATTCCTGGAAAGCGTCGTTGGCGAGGAAAACGCCCTCGGGGGACAGGCGCCACAGCGGCCCCTCCTCGCTGACGAGGCCGCGCGACTTCAGCATGGCCCACTCGCCGGCGAACTCCCGGCGCAACGTCTCCGACGGGACGAAGCCCTCGGTCAGGCGCAGGCCGAGGAAGGCCTCCTCGCCGATGGCCTCGAGGCCGCGCGGGGCCTCGTTCTCGGCGACCGGGCGGCGGCCGCTTTCGACGGCCTCGAGGTACGACGGCAGGCGGAACTCGTTGGCCTGGCGGCGGCCGTCGTAGTAGGACGCCGCCGAGCAGCCGAGGCCGACGTACTCGCCGCGCTTCCAGTAGTTGACGTTGTGGGCGGAGCGGTGACCGGGCTTGGCGTAGTTGGAGATCTCGTACTGCTCGAGGCCGGCGCGGGCCAGCGAGCGCATCGACAGGTCGAACATGTCGCGGGACAGGTCGCTGTCCTCCTTGACGCCGCGCTTGGCGAACAAGGTGCGGTCCTCGACCTGCAGGCCGTACAGCGAGACGTGCTCGGGGCCGAGGGCGAGGACGGAGTCGAGCGTCGCGCGCAGGCTGTCGAGCGTCTGGCCGGGCAGGCCGAACATCAGGTCGACGGACAGCGCCGGGATGCCGGCGGCGCGCGCGGCGAGGAACGCCTTCGCGAAGTCCGCGGCGGTGTGACGGCGGCCGATCGCCTTGAGCAGGGCGTCGTCGGCGGTCTGCAGGCCGATCGAGAGCCGGGTCACGCCCTCGCGCGCGAGCGCGGCGAGCTTCTCCTCGTCGAGGCTCTCGGGGTTGGCCTCGAACGTGGACTCGGAGAAGCGCGCGCCGGGATAGGCGCGGCGCAGGCGCGCGTACAGGTCGGTGATCTGCGCGGCCGTCAGTTCCGAGGGCGTGCCGCCGCCGACGTACAGCGTGTCGGGCGTGACGGCGGGGTGGAAAGCCGCCTCAGCCTCGAGTGCCACGAGGTAGCGGTCGGCGAGCTTGTCCTGCCCGGAAAAAGCGGCGAAGTCGCAGTAGAAGCACTTCACCGAGCAGAACGGGATGTGGGCGTATAATCCGGTCAATTCGCCAGCATTTTCTTATATTTTCACCTCCCTCCGCAAGCCGTCCCGCCGACGGGCGACGGCCGCGTCGACGAGCGCCCCGCCGAACGCGCGCCTGGCCTCGAGATCGTTGTGCGTCCGGCACAGCAGGCGTACGTTCGCGGCGTCGCCGGAGCCGCCGCCCAAAGCCCACGGCCGCACGTGGTCGAACTCGAGCCCGGCCCTCGCCCCGCAGACCCGGCCGGCGTCCGACCGGAACGCGCAGCGGCCGCCGTCGCGGTCCCACACCTCGTCCTTCACCGCCCGCGGAATGTCCCGGCTCCGAGCCCCCGCCGCGAGCCGCCGCGCGCGGTCCCGGCGGCGGCGGCGCCTGTCCGGATCGATCTTGTCCAGAAGGACCTTGAGCGCCCCCGCGAACACCTCCTCCGCCTTCCCCGCCGGCCACTTGTGCCGCGACAGCTCCTTGGCCCGCTCGAAGTCGCTCAGCATGGCCTCGTCGCCGGTGAATGAAAAATGGACCCGGCGGAGAGGCGGCTGCGGTGGAGGAGGAGGCGGGGGCGGCGAAGGTGAACCCGCGGCCGCCGGAGCTTTCGCGGTCTCCGCGGCCGGCGCTATCGAAGGTGCAGCCTCCGGGGCCGCCGGCACCATAGGAATCTCCTGCGTCGCCGGTTCCACCGGGGCCGCCGGGGGCGCCGGGGGCGCTTGGATCTCATTTTTTGACGTGGCGTCGGTCGGCGACGAGAATAGATCATCGGCCGCCTCCACGGGCGCGGCCGTCGGCGCCACGCTCAGTATCCGTATGCGCTCGGCCGGCGCCGCGGCGACGGGGTTCAACGACGCGACCAAAGCCTCGACCTCCCGTGTGCTCGATCCCTTCGCCTCCCGGATCAGCTTCCGGTAGTTGTCCCATTTGAGGTGCGGTTCCAGCATGGCGACCGTCGTCAGCGACAGCTCGCCGCTCTCGATGTGGCCGTAGAGGACTTCGAATTTCTCCGCGGCACGCGCCGCGCGGATGCGTCGGAACGCTTCGCCCTGAGCGTAGCGAAGCTCGCGCACGCAGTACTCGAACAAGGATGGGAAGGCCTTGTTTTCCGCCAAACGTCTGCGCTCGAACTCCGTCAAATGCTTGAGCACCGCGACGACGACGCCGCGCTCATCGCCGACCAGAGACTTGAGGGATCGGATCAGCTCGTCATTGGAAAGATCCGAGAGGTTGTTCATATCTCTTATACGACTGAGGGGCCCCTTTGTTCCGCGAGAGGCGATTAAAAATCCTTCGTTTTGCGAAAATTTATTCTTTAAAAATAAGCGGTATTCACTTTCGGCGCCGAAGGTGAATAGCGCTTATCAAAGCAAGCTTATTTTCCGGAAAAACGAAGGGCCCACCCGCGCCAAGGCCCATAGACCCCTGGCGAAACGCCCCCTCTCCCCTTATGCTCTAGGTCATGCACGCGTTGCTGCTGCTGCTGACCCTCGCCGTTGACGCCCGCGCGGGCGTCGCCGTGTCCGCCGAGGCGGGCGCGGACGCGGCCGTGCCGCGGATCTCGCTGCAGACCTCGCTGAGCCCGATGACCGGGCCGGCGCTCGGCGCGACGTCGGCGCCGGGGCTGAACGGCGCGCTCGCCGCGCCGCAGGCGCCCGCCGTCTCGGCGCTCGCCGCGCCGTCCGCGCTGACGCCGGGGGCGCTGCCCGCGCCGCTGGCGGCGTCCGCGATCGCCTCGCCCGCTCTGGCGACGCCCGCCGCCGTCAAGGCCGCGGCCGCCCGAAGCGATGACGGCCCCGCCCGCGGTGACGCCGCCGTCCGCCCCGTCCTGTCCGCCGCCGCGGCGCCGGACGCGCCCGCGGATCCGGAGAAGGCCGCCGCGCCCGCGGACAAGAACGCGCCGTCCTTCAAGACGAAGATCCTCGGCATGCTCAAGAGCATGGCCAATCCCTTCGGAGGCAAGAAGGCCGAAGAGGCTCCCCCGGCCAGCGAGGCCGAGCGCCTCGACCGCGAGTTCGCCAAGCTCGACCTGTGGGGCCAGGTCGCCCCGGGCGCGCGCGCGGAGATCGAAGACGCGCGCGCCGCGAAGATGAGCAAGGCCGCCTTCAAGGAGTACGTCTCCAAGGAGGCGGACGCGGCGATCGAGAGGATCAAGAAGGCGCGTGGAGTCTCCAACATCGGCTTCCACTTCAACCTCCACGGCGGCCGCCGCCAGGACTACGTCGGCGCGGGCATCCGCGCGACGATGGGCGACATCGCCGCGCGCTACGACATGAACGCCGACCGCAACCAGAAGGTCTACTTCTTCCAGAGCGCCGAGCACGGCGGCTACGTCCCCCTCGACGCGAGCAACGGCGAGATCCTGTTCCTCCCCTCGCGCATGGGCTACGCGCTGAACCTCTTCGACCTCGACGCGCCGGAACTCGCGGCGGCGCGCGCCGACGGGCGCATCCGGAACTTCGGCGCGATCTCGATGGACTTCCACGGGATGCGGGGGGTGCCTTACTCCGCCTACCTGGCCCCCCCCGTCGAGGTGTTCATCGGCACCGCGAAGAAGATCGGCCTCAAGAAGCTGACGCGCGACGAGGAGACGCTGGCGACGGTCCGCTACCTCGAGGCCGCGGCCCTCGCCGGCGGCGCGTACGTTCCCCGCTAGCGGCGGCCATACACGCCCCGCCGGCGCAATTGCTAGACTAACGCCTTGGCCACCCCCCACAAAGCCGGATTCGTCGCGCTCGCCGGACGCCCCAACGTCGGCAAGTCGACCTTGATGAACGCGCTGCTCAAGTTCAAGCTGTCGATCGTGTCGCACAAGCCGCAGACGACGCGGCACCGCATCCTCGGCATACTCGAGGGCGAGGAGTTCCAGGCCTGCTTCCTCGACACGCCCGGCCTCATCGACGAGCCCGCCGACCACCTGCAGAAGAGCCTGCGCGTCGAGTCCTCGCGCGCGATCCGCGAGGACGCGGACCTCATCGTCTACATGGTCGACGCCGTCGAGGCCAACCCGGAGAAGCTGGGCGAGCTCCACGTCCGCCCCGGCAAGTCGATCATCCTCGTCATCAACAAGTGCGACCGCGACGTCGCCGAGACGCGGCTCGCCGCCATCGAGAAAGCCTATTCCGCCGCCCTCGGTCCCGACAAGGTGTTCCGCGTCTCCGCGCTCAAGGGCCAAGGCGTCGAGGAGTTGAAGACCGAGATCATCTCCCGCCTGCCCGAGAGCGAGGCGTTCTACGAGAAGGGCCAGCTCTCCGACCGCTGGGAGCGCTTCTTCGCGAGCGAGATAGTCCGGGAACAGGTCTTCGACCTGTACCACGACGAGATCCCGCACGCCGTCGCCGTGGTCGTGGAGACCTTCCGCGAGCACGAGGGAGGCAAGCCCGACGACGTGTTCGCGACGCTCTACGTCGAGCGCGACGGCCAGAAGGGCATCCTCATCGGCAAGGCGGGCAAGGACCTCCGCCGCCTGACCGAGCGCTCGCAGGCGATGCTCGAGGCCTTCCTCGGGCGCAAGGTCAACCTCGAGCTCTGGATCAAGGTGCGCAAGGACTGGCGCAAGGATCCCCGATCCCTCAAGGAATTCGGCTACAGCACCTGAGACCATGAAGCCGGGAAGCGTGCTCTACCTGTCGCGCCGCGACGTCGAAGCCTGCGGGCCGTCGATGCCCCGCATCATCGCCGCGCTCGAGCGCATGTTCAAGGAGAAGGGGCGCGGCCGCGTGGAGATGCCGCCCAAACCCGGCATACATCCGCGGCCGGACGCCTTCATACACGCGATGCCGGCCTACATCCCGTCGATGGGCGCGGCCGGCCTCAAGTGGGTGTCCGGCTACCCGCAGAACCAGAAGAAGGGCCTCCCTTATATCCACGGCCTCATCGTCCTCAACGACCCGCAGACGGGCGCGCCGGTCTGCGTGATGGACGGGACCTGGATCACGGCGCAGCGCACGGGCGCGGCGACGGCGGTCGCGGCCAAGCACCTCGCGCGGCCGGACAGCGGGAGCGCGGGCATACTCGCCTGCGGCGTGCAGGGACGCAGCAATCTGGAAGCGCTGTCCTGCGTCTACCGCCTGCGCCGCGTGAAGGCCTACGACGTCCGCCCGGAGACGGCGAAGCGCTTCGCCCGCGATATGGGGCGGCGCCTCGGCCTCGACATCGAGCCCGTGACCCGCCCCGAGGACGCCGTTCGCGGCCTCGACCTCGTCGTCACCAGCGGGCCGATCTTGAAGAAGCCCAGCCCCGTCATCGAGGCCGGCTGGCTCGCCCCGGGGGCCTTCGCCAGCCCGGTGGACTTCGATTCGTACTGGACGCCGGCCGCCTTGCGCCAGATCGACCGCCTGGCGACCGACGACCACGCCCAGTTCGGCTACTACAAGGAGTCGGGCTACTTCCTTAAGACGCCCCGCCCCTACGCCGACCTCGGCGAGTTCGCCGCGGGGCTCAAGAAGGGCCGCCGCTCGGACGGCGAGCGCACGATGAGCATCAACCTGGGCCTCGCCCTCGAGGACATGGCGACCGCCGTCCTCGTCTACCGCCGCGCGCTGAGCCGCGGCGCCGGCCGCCGCCTGCCCCTCTGACGCTCCCGCGCCTCTCTTTTGCTAATATTCCCCCCCGATGACCACCAAACCCGCCGTTAAACCGCGCCCCGCCGGCAAGACCGCCGACGAGATGGGCAAGCAGCAGCGAGAGATTTCCGTATCGGAATTCTTCACTAAAAACCGGCACCTGCTCGGCTTCGACAACCCGCGCAAGGCCCTGCTCACCTGCGTCAAGGAAGCGGTCGACAACGCCCTCGACGCCTCGGAGGAGGCCGGCATCCTGCCCGAGATCGTCGTCAAGCTCGAGGCGGTCAACCCCGACGGCGGCCCCGCGCCGGCCGTCTCCCAGGCGACGCGCTTCCGGGTCACCATCATCGACTACGGCCCCGGCATCGTCCGCGAGGTGATCCCCCGCATCTTCGCCAAGCTCCTGTACGGCTCCAAGTTCCACCGCCTGCGCATGAGCCGGGGCCAGCAGGGCATCGGCATCTCGGCGGCGGGCATGTACGGCCAGCTCACCACGGGCAAGCCCGTCAAGATCATCTCGCGCACCGGCGAGAAGTCCCCCGCCCACTACTTCGAGGTGCAGATCGACACGAAGAAGAACGAGCCGATCATCCTCGAGAAGAAGCAGATCGAGTGGGAGGCCCACCGCGGCACCCAGGTCACCATCGAGCTCGAGGGCAAGTACCAGAAGGGGCGCGCCTCGGTCGACGAGTATATGGAGCTCTCCGCCATCTCCAACCCGCACGCCCAGTTCACCTACCACGCCCCCGACGGCGAGACCAAGGTGTACCCGCGCACGATCCAGCACAACCCCGAGCCGCCGAAGGAGATCAAGCCCCACCCGTACGGCATCGAGCTCGGCATGCTGCTGAAGATGCTCCAGGACACGAAGAGCCATTGGCTCGCCGGCTTCCTGTCCGCGGACTTCTCCCGCGTCTCGACCGAGACCGCGACCGAGATCTGCAAGGCCGCGGGCATATCCCCCAAGAAACGCCCCCGAGACGTCGTCGGCCCCGAGGCGGAGAAGCTGTTCAAGACCATCCAGGCGACCAAGCTGATGGCGCCGCCGACGAACTGCCTGTCGCCGATCGGCGAGAAGGCGATCCTCGCCGGCCTGTTCAAGCAGATCAAGGGCGACTTCTACACCGCCGTCAGCCGTCCGCCGGCGGTGTACCGCGGCAACCCCTTCATCATCGAGGCTGGCCTGGCCTGGGGCCGCGGCCCCGAGCAGGCGGCGCTCGACGCCGCGAACGCGCAGAAGGCGCCGCTCGCCGAGGGCGAGACCCACGGCGACGACGACAACGAGCTGGCGCGCGTGATGCGCTTCGCCAACCGCGTCCCCCTCCTGTACCAGCAGTCGGCGTGCTCGACCTTCAAGGCCGTGCTCGACACGACCTGGAAGAACTACGGCATCTCGCAGTCGCGCGGGGCGCCCCCCGCCGGCCCCATGGTCGTGTTCGTTCATATGGCCTCCGTGTGGGTGCCCTTTACTTCGGAATCCAAGGAGGCCATCGCCGACTACGACGAGATCCGCAAGGAGATCACGCTCGCGCTGCGCGAGGCCGGCCGACGCCTGGGCGTGTTCATCAAGCGCCGCGAGCGCGCGCACGCCGAGAGCAAGCGGCGCGACATCTTCGAGCTGTACATCGAGGAGGTCGTCGGCGCGTGCAAGCGCCTCAAGGGCGGCAAGCTCGCGGAGCAGAAGCTCAAGGCGCAGCTCACCGAGATCGCCAAGAAGATCACCGGCGGCCAGAAGACCGACGAATTGCTCGACCGGAACGCGGGGCCGCACGGCCTGCCGCACTCGATCATCGTCACGACGGAAGGCATCGAGGGCGAGGTCCCCGTCGAGGGCCCCGTCTCGGTGACCGAGGCCGCTCCCGCCGCGGACGCCGCGCCCGAGGCAGCTCCCGAGCCGAAGAAAGAGACGGCGAAGCACAAAGGCGCGAAGGCACGAGGCGCGGCGAAGAAGGTCAAGGCCCAGCCGAAGGCTAAAGCCAAGAAGACGGCGAAGAAGAAGAAATAAACCATGGCCAAAAGACATCCGGCGGTAGAAAAGAAGCTGGTCGGCCTGGCCGATCTCGTCATCGACGCGGCGGCCCGCAGGAAGGACCCCGCGATCGCGATCCCGGTCCGCTCCTTGTCGAACGTCACGTTCAACGAGAAGAAGGGCTTCATCGAGATGGGCAAGAACAAGCAGATGCGGACCTTCTTCAACGTCGGCATGGCCAAGAAGTTCATGCAGACGATGCTCGTCGCGGACGCGCTCAACGAGCTGCAGAAGGCGGACCTGACCACGAGCCTGCGCGAAATCTATTATAGAACGAAGCACACGATGGGCGACTCTCATGAGAACACCTTCGACGACCAGGCCGAGTCCGACCCCGTCATCGAGGACTTGGAGGTCGGACTCGCCGCCCTGCGCGAGGAGTTCCACGTGCGCGCCGAGAACGCGGGCACGATCATCGGCCCGGTCGTCTTCGAGGACGACGGCGACAAGGTGGACTGCGCCAAGCTCGGCAAGGGCGGCTACTCCGTGCCGTCGATCGTCGAGGAGGAGTACCTCAAGATCAAGAAGTGCACGGCCGACTTCGTCCTGCTCATCGAGAAGGGAACGCAGTGGAACCGCCTCGCCGAGGACAAGTTCTGGCGCAAGTACAACTGCATCCTGCTCACCGGCAACGGCCAGCCGCCGCGCGGCGTGCGCCGCCTGGCCCGCCGCCTGCACGAGGAGAAGAAGCTCCCGGTGTACGTCCTGGTCGACAACGACCCATGGGGGTACTACATCTACTCCGTCGTCAAGCAGGGCTCGATCAACCTGGCGTTCGAGAGCCAGCGCATGGCGATCCCCGACGCGAAGTTCATCGGCCTGTCCTCGGCCGACCCGGAGTCATACGACCTGCCGCGCAACGTCGGCATCAAGCTCAACGACAAGGACGTCAGCCGCGCCAAGGAGCTGATGAACTACGCCTGGTTCCAGAAGAAGGAATGGCAGGTCGAGCTCAAGCGCATGCTGACGTCGGGCCTGAAGTACGAGCTCGACGCGCTGGCCAACAAGGACTTCCAGTACCTGACCAAGACCTACCTGCCCAGGAAGCTCAAGGAAAGAGACTGGCTCGACTGAGGGCCCCGCGGCCGGGCGCGAACAGCAGGCCGGCGAGGTAGGGCGACGACTTCCCGGAGTCGGCGAGCCTCAGGATCCGGGCCTGGAAGACCTTCGCCTCGGCGACGGTGCGCTTTCCGTTGATGATCTCGTCGGCGAGGTTCAGCGTCAGGTAGTTGCCGGCCTCGCTCTCCGCGCGCGAGGAGAGCTCCGCGCCCGCCGGGTCCGCGGTGATCCTGTCGTCGAAGAGCTCCAGGTCCCCGAGGCTGCGCGTCGGCACGTCGTAGGCGACGGCGTTCTCGACGCAGTCCGGCTCGGCGCCGAAGAGGTAGCGCAGCCAGGCCCGGCGATGGACGGTCGTCTTCTTCCACGGGCCGTTGTTGCGCCAGACCAAGGCGTCCTCGCCGACCTCGTCGGGCATGCCGTACCGGGCCATCGTGACGCGCGCGGCGCTCCGGGAGCGCGCGGGCCAGCGGTCGATCTCCTTCTCCGCGGGCCGGGGGACCGCGACCCGGTCCGACCAGCCGCCCGCCCGGGCGACGGGTCCGGCCCGTCCCGCCGAGAACGACAGGATCGCGACGACGCAGGCGCCGACGATGGCTCGCGACATGTCTCGCCCTCCTCTAGAACAAGTGATAGTTCAAGGCGGCCGTGGCCATCCAGCCGCGGTCGCGGATCTCCCGCCCGAGGGGGTGCGACGCGTCCCGCGACCGGTAGGCGGACAGCCACACGTAGCGGTAGGAACCGTCGATGGACCAGTGTCTGTTGAACCACACCTGCAGGCCGGCGCCCGCGTGGGGCCCGAAGCGGTGGTCGGTGCGGTCGCCGAACGGCGAGACGTCGCTGATGTGGGTGTAGTACCAGCCCGCGCCGCCGAGGATGTACGGCGAGACCGGCCGGCCGGGAAAGAGGTACGCCAGCAGCGAGGCCTGGACCGGGACGATGTCCACGACCGTCTCGCCGAAGCGGTCCTGGCGGACGTCCGCGGAGCCCTCGATCGCGAACGCCGACCCGAGATGGAGGCGGACCTGCGCGCCTCCGCTCCAGCTCCCGTCGGCCGCGTCCTTCGGCTTGAAATACGCGCCCCGTCCGCCGAGCGACAATCCCGGGCGGGATCCGACGACGACGCCCTCATCCGTCGCGGCCCGGGCGCGCGGCGGGACGGCGGCCGCAGCGGCGAGGAGCAGGGCTGCGAGCAAGGCTGATCTTCTCATGGCGCGGTCCTCCCTTTCATGTCGAGTATATCCGGGAGGACGCGCCGCCCCCATAACGTGCGGGTGACTTTATTTTACCGGGACGAGGACGCGGCCCGGGACGAACGGGGCGTCAGGAGCCTTGGACGACGGTCTCGGGGGGCTTGGCGGAGCCGTTCGCGCGGGCGCGCGACAGGACCTTGTTCTCGTCGGCCGTGGGCAGGTGGTCGACGTAGGTGTACTCGGACAGGACCGCCTCGTAGCGGTCGACGAGGTCGGCGGCCTCGCGGGGCTTCAGGCCGCCCGACTTGATCTGCGCGTCGGCGGCCTCCTTGATCATGCGCACGAGCTCGAAGTCGGAGTACTGGATGCCGGTGAGGACGTCTCGGACTGTCTGGCCCTGGATCGTCTCCTCGATGTAGTAGCCCTTCTCCTCGGCGGGGTCCTGGAAGACGTGGACCTCGTTGACGCGCCCGAAGAGGTTGTGGATGTCGCCCATCGTCGCCTGGTAGGCGCCCATCAGGAAGAAGCCGAGGTAGTAGGGCTTGCCGTCGAGCGCGTGGACCGGCAAGGTCCCGCCGGCGCTGCGGTGGCAGGCGAAGTTGGTGATCTTGCCGTCGGAGTCGCAGGTGATGTCGACGAGACTCGCGCGCCGCGTCGGCTCCTCGTTGAGGCGGTGCAGCGGCATGATCGGGAACAGCTGGCCGATGGCCCAGGAGTCGGGCAGGGACTGGAACAGCGAGAAGTTGCACAGGTACTGGTCGTAGAGCGACTTCTGCATCTCGAGCAGGTCCTCGGAGACGAACTTCGCCTTCGGGAGGAGCTTGCCGATCTCGATGCAGAGCTTCCAGTACAGGTGCTCGACCTTGGCCTTGTCCTCGAGGCCGAGGTAGCCGAGCTTGAAGAGGGTGAACGACTCCTCGAGATGCTGCTGACCGTCGTGGAAGCTCTCGGCGATGTTCTTCGGGTTGAGGGTCTTGATCGCGTCGCGGAGCTCGCGCACGACCTGATGCTCGTCGGGCGTCTCCCGGAACTCGATGGGCGTCGCACCCGTCTCGATCGAGCCGAACACGTTGACGACGAGCAGCGCGTGGTGGGCGACCATGGAGCGGCCGGACTCGGTGACGAGGTTCGGCTCGGGCACCTTCTCCTGCTTGCAGACCTCCTGCACCGAGTAGACGACGTCGGCGACGTACTCGCGCAGGTTGTAGTTCATCGAGCTCTCGACGGCGGTGTGCGTGCCGTCGTAGTCGACGCCGAGGCCGCCTCCGCAGTCGAGATACTCGACGCCGAGGCCCATCTTGCGCAGCTTCGTGTAGTAGCGCGCGCCTTCCTTGACCGCGTCCTTGATCACGCGGATGTCGCAGATCTGGGAGCCGATGTGGAAGTGGACGAGCTTGAGGCAGTCGGAGAGGCCCTCGGCCTTCAGGGTCTCGACGGCCGCCAGGATCTCGGGCGTTGTTAAGCCGAATTTCGCAAAGTGTCCTGACGAAGACCGCCACTTGCCGACGCCCGTGGTCTGGAGCTTCACGCGGATGCCGATCAGCGGCCGCACGCCCGCGTCCTTGGCGGCGTCGAGCAGGAGGCGCAGCTCGGAGAGCTTCTCGACGACGACGATGACCTTCTTGCCGAGCTTGAGGCCGATCATCGCCAGGCGCATCATCGACTCGTCCTTGTAGCCGTTGACGATGGTCAGGGAGTCGCCGGAGTTCATGGCGAGGACCGCCAGCAGCTCGCCCTTCGAGCCCGCCTCGAGGCCGTACTGCCAGGAGCGGCCCGCGTCGCTGATCTCCTCGACGACCTCGCGGAACTGGTTGACCTTGATCGGGTACACGCCGAAGAAGCGGCCGCCGTAGCCGTGCTCCTTGATCGCGTCGGCGAACGCCTCGTTGATGACGGCGACGCGGCGGCGGAGGATGTCCTGGAACCGGATCAGGACGGGCATCTTGATATTGCGCGAGGCGACGTCGTTGACGACGTCGAGGATGTCGATCGCCCCCTCGGGCTCCTTCTTGGGCTGGAGCGTGACGTTGCCCTTGGCGTTGATGCCGAAATAGTTGAGGCCCCAACCTTCGAGGTTGTACAGCGATTCGGCGGCGTCGATCGTCCAGGTCTTCGGCGGGGGCATCGTCAGATTATATCAATACGGCGTTGAGCTTGGTGTCAGGCATTCCGGTATTTTCACTTTTCATGGGATCTGATGGAGGAAAGTGAAAATACCGGAATGCCTGACACCACCCTAGTAAGGGGAGAAGTGGCCGGGGTATTTCTCCCCGACGCAGGGCGCCTTGAGGCAGGGCTTGATCAGGGCGCGGTAGCCCCACTCGTCCTTTTCCTTGTATGCGGACTGGTAAGCCGCGAGCGCCTCGGTGCGGCGGCCGAGCGCGTCGAGCAGCTGGCCCGCGCGCACGCGGCTCCACACCATCCACTTCGTGCGCACGGCGCGCGCCTCGGCGCCGGCGACGAACTCGGCGAGCGCCGCGTCCTTCTCGCCCGAGGCCCACAGCAAGGTGCCGAGCAGCGCGTGGCTCCCGGCCAGGTTCATGACGGGGTACCGGCCCGACTTCACGCGCGCCTGGTACTCGCGCGCCTCGCGGACGGCCTCGGGCAGCTCCTTGCATTCGTACAGCGCCGAGATATAGGCGGTGTCGAGCATCGCGCTGCCGGGATACTGGGCATGGACCTCGCGCATGAGGCGCAGGCCCTCCTTTGGATCGTACGCGCCGAACGGGTCCTCGAGGTAGATCTCGACGAGGATCATCTGCGCGGTGACCTTCGCGTAGCGGCCCTTCTCGGCCGCGAGCCGGATCTGCTTGAGGCCCCGCTCGCGGTCGCCGCCGAGGACGATCTTCGCGAGCCAGCCCGCGAACTTGGGGATCGTCGCGACGTAGTAGTCGAACATGCCCAGGCCGAGGATCGCGTCGTAGAGCTCGGGCTCGAGCTTGACGGCGCGGCGCACGAACTTCATCGACGCGCGGCCGTGGCCGAAGGCCTGCAGCCAGCGGCGCTGCACGATGGCCAGGCGGCCGAACATCCCGTGGGACGCGCCGAGGATGAACAGCGCGTCGGGATCGTTCGGATGCGCCTTCAAATAGGCTTCCGCCTTCCTGATGCTGTCGAGGGCCTTGGCCTCGAAGGACTTCAGCAGGGCCGGGTCCCCCTGTTTCTCGCCGTAGATGAAGGTGATGAGGTCGATCGCCGCGCGGCCGAAATAGGCGTGCGGGTAAGCCGGGTCGAGGGCGATCGCCTGGGCCATGTCCGCCTCGGCCTGGGCGAAGCGCATCATGTAGATGTCGTCCACGCCGGCCATCAGAAGCTTGTCCATCTCCGGGGTGACCGAGGTCTTGCGCGCGGCGGCGGGAGCCGCCAGGAACAGCAGAATCAGCAATTGTCGCACGGGCGGCGGATATTCTATCATTGGCTCAGCTCTTTATGAAGGCCATCCTGGCCCGCGACGGCCACGCCGCACTGACCGAAGTCCCGGTCCCCTCGATCGGGGACGGAGAATTCCTTCTGGCCGTCGAGGTCTGCGGCCTGTGCGGCACCGACGTGATGAAGCTCGACACGAAGGCCAAGGGCGCGATCCTGGGCCACGAGCTGTGCGGGCTCGTCGAAAAGGCGGGCCCCGCCTCCCCCTTCCTCCCCGGCGAGCGCGTCGTCGTCTCCCACCACGTCCCCTGCCTGACGTGCCATTACTGCCGCAAGGGTCAGGAGAGCATGTGCCGCCAGTTCAAGTCGACGAACATCGACCCGGGCGGCTTCGCCGAGTTCGTCCGCATCCCGGCCCTCCACGCCAAGCACGCGGCGTTCAAGGTCCCCGAGGGCCTGGGCGCGATCTCGGCGTCGCAGACCGAGCCGCTCGCGTGCGTGCTGAGGAACGTCAAGAGGATCGGAGCCCGGAAAGGCGACGTCATCGGGATCATCGGCCTAGGCGCCATCGGCCAGATGACGGGTCAGCTGCTGAAAATTTTCGGGGCGACCGCCGTCGGGCTCGACCTCGACGCCGACCGCGTGAAGAAGTTCTCCCGGTGGGGGAAGGCGACGATGAACGCGGACGAGTTCGCGCAGTTCGGCAAGGACCTCAGCGACGGCCGCGGGTTCGACGCCATCATCTTCTCCGCCGGCACGCCCGCCCTCGTCGCGCGCTGCGTCGCCTGGCTGCGCGACGGCGGCATCCTGAACGTCTTCGCGTCGTTCCATCCCGATCCATTCATGAAACTGGATCTCAATCAGGTCTATCATCGTGAATTATCCGTTCTCTCTTCGTATTCCCCCTCCCTTTCCGATCTGAAAGAGTCGTTCGATCTCATCGCGTCCAAGCAATTCAATCCGTTGCTGTTGGCGCCCATGTCTTTCCCCTTCTCCTCGTTCAACGACGCGATCAAGGCCGTGAAGTCCCGGCAGACCCTCAAATCGATCCTGGTGCCTCGATGAAGGCCGTCATCTACCACGGCCCCCGCGACATCCGGCTCGAGGAAGTCCCCATGCCCGCCCCTGGTATTGGAGAAGTCGTCGTCAAGCTCGGCGCGGCGCTCACCTGCGGCACCGACTTCAAGGCCTACCGCCAGGGCCATCGCGTCCTGCTCGGCGACTACCCGTCCCGCTTCGGCCACGAGCTGGCCGGAACGGTGGCGGCGCTCGGCAAAGGCGTCAAGACGGCGAAGGAAGGAGACCGCGTCGTCGTCGCCAACTCCGCGCCGATGGACGACTGCTTCTGGTGCCGAAACGGCCAGAACCACCTCTGCCGCAGCCTCAAGCTGCACAACGGCGCGTACGCGGAGTACGACCTCGTGCCCGCGCACATCGTCAGCCAGAACCTCCACGCGCTCAAGCCCTCGGTCGCCTTCGAGATCGGGGCGCTAGCCGAGCCCTTCTCCTGCGCGATCCACGCCGCGGAGGTCCACGGCGTGCGCGAGGGCGAGACCGCCCTCGTGATCGGCGCGGGCCCCATGTGCCTGTTCCTCGTCCACGCCCTGCGCGCGCGCGGCGCGATCGTCGGGGTCGTCGGCCGCTCGAAGCCGCCGCTGGCCGCCGCGGCCGCCGCCGGCGCCGACGCGACGTTCAGCGTCCTCGACGGCTCGGTCGAGGGCAAGGTGCTGGCCTGGGCCGACGGACGCGGCCCCGACCACGTCTTCGAGGCCGTCGGCACGCCCGACACCTACCTCCAGGCCGTCGCCTTGGTGCGGGACGGCGGCAAGGTCTGCCTGTTCGGAGGCTGCGCGCACGGCGCGACGGTGCCGCTCGACGTGCACCGCCTGCACTATAAACAGATCACTTTGCACGGGGTCTTCCATCATACGCCGAAGCACTTCAAGGAGGCCGTCCGGCTGCTCTCCGAGGGCAAGGTCAAGACCGAGCTGATCATCAGCGGGACCGTGCGCCTCGACGGCATCCCCGACTTCTTCGCCGCGAACGCCGACAAGTCCATCCCGAAGTCGGTGGTGACCGCTTGAGCGCGGCGCTCGACCGCGAGCTCCTGGCCCGCGCCTTCGCGCTCGCGCGCCGCGTCCACCCCCGGGCGACGAGCCCGAACCCGCGCGTCGGCTGCGTCCTCGTCAAGGGCGGCCGCGTCGTCGCCGAAGGCGCACACCTCGGCTTCGGCAAGCCGCACGCCGAGCCGAACGCGCTGGCTCGCGCCGGGAAGCGCGCCGCCGGGGCGACCGCCTACGTCACGATGGAGCCCTGCGCCCATTTCCCGGGCAAGAAGACCCCGTCCTGCGCCGAGACCTTGGCCGCCGCCGGGATCGCGCGCGTCGTCTGCGGGTCCCTCGATCCGAACCCCGAGGTCGCCGGCCGGGGCCTCGCCGTCCTGCGCCGCGCCGGGGCGAAGGCCCTCCGGCTCCCCGGATTCCAGGACGAGGCCGAAGCGCTCAACCGCGGCTTCTACTCGCGCATGCGCCGCGGCCGCCCGTGGGTCATCCTGAAGACGGCGCTGTCCCTGGACGGGAAAGCCGCCGCGGCCAACGGCGAGTCGCGCTGGGTGACCGGCAGGCCGGCCCGCGCGGCCGTCCATCGCATGCGCGCCGAGCTCGACGCGATCCTCGTCGGCGCCGGCACGGTGGCCGCCGATGATCCCGCCTTGACCGCTCACGGCGCCGGCCCCGACCCGCTGCGGGTCGTGCTCGCCGGCCGCCGCCGCCTCTCCCGGGCCTCGCGGGTGTTCGACGGCTCCGTACCCACTTTCACCTACCGCGACAAGAGCGGGCACGTCGACCTCGGCCTCGTGCTCCACGACCTGGCCGCCCGCGGCGTCGGTACCTTGCTCGTCGAGGGCGGTCCGACGGTCCACGCCGCCTTCCTGCGCGCGGGCCTCGTGGACGAGGCGCGCGTGTTCCTTGCGCCCAAGCTCCTGTCAGGGTCGGACGACCCCAACACGGCGCCGCGGCTCAAGACGCCGGCCGTGTCCCGGCTCGGCGGCGACTGGCTCATCGAGGGGACCCTCTGATGTTCACCGGCATCATCAACCATCTCGGGAAGATCGAGAAAAGGACGGCGAACGGCCTCGTGATCAGCGCCAAGATAGCGAAGCCCAAGCTCGGGGCCTCGATCGCGGTCAACGGCGTGTGCCTGACCGTGGTGAAGACGAGGAACGGGAAGCACAGCTTCGACGTCGGACCGGACACCTGGAAACGAACGAATCTGGGATCACTCAGAACGGGCCAGGCCGTCAACGTGGAACCGGCGCTGCGGCACGGCGACGAGCTCGGCGGCCATTTCGTGACGGGCCATGTCGACGCGGCGGGCGAGATCCTTTCGCTCGAGCCCTGGGGCGAGGGCTTCTGGCGCCTGCGCGTCGAGCTGCCGAAGGTCCTGCGCGGCCTCGTGGCCGTGAAGGGCTCCATCGCCATCGACGGGATCAGCCTGACCGTCACCGCCGTCGAGCGCGGCTTTTTCGAGGTCATGCTCGTGCCGCACACCCTCCAGAACACGAACCTCGGCCGCCGGACGGCGCGCGAGAAGGTGAACCTGGAGGCCGACCCGCTCGCGCGGTACGCGATGGCGGCCGCAGGCGCTTTGAGGAGCAAGAGATGAGGACGGCCAAGGGCTTCGACCGCATCGAGGACGCGATCGCGGACATCCGCAAAGGGCGCATGGTCGTCGTCGTCGACGACCCCAACCGCGAGAACGAGGGCGACATCGTCATCGCCGCCGAGAAATGCGGCGTCGCCGCCGTCAACTTCATGGCGGTGCACGCCCGCGGCCTGATCTGCGTGCCCCTGCCCGCCGCCCGCCTCGACGCCCTCAAGCTCCAGCCGATGATCGACCCCTCGGCCTCGCTCAGCTCGGTCCCGGGCAAGGACACCGCCTTCACCATCTCGGTCGACGCCAAGCGCGGCACGAGCACCGGCATCTCCGCCCGCGACCGCGCGATCACCATCAAGGCCCTGATCGACCCGAAGACGCAGCCCGAGGACCTCGGCCGCCCCGGCCACGTCTTCCCGCTTCGGGCCAAGCAGGGGGGCGTCCTCGTCCGCGCGGGCCACACCGAGGCCGCGGTCGACCTCGCCCGCCTCGCCGGCCTGAAGCCCGCGGGCGTCATCTGCGAGATCCTCAACGCCGACGGCTCCATGTCCCGCACCCCCCAGCTGATGAAGTTCGCGCGCAAGCACAAGCTCAGGATCATCACGATCGCCGACCTCATCGACCACCGCCGCCGCAAGGAGCGGCTCGTCGAGCGCCGCGCCAGCGCGAAGCTGCCCACCAAATACGGCGACTTCGTGATCCGCGTCTACGAGGAGGCACTGACCGGCAAGGTCCACCTCGCGATGGTCAAGGGCGAGGTCCGCGGCGCGAGGAACGTGCTCGTGCGCGTGCACTCCTCCTGCGTGACCGGCGACGCCCTGTTCTCGGCCAAGTGCGACTGCGGCCTGCAGCTCGACGCCGCCCTGAAGCAGATCTCGCACGCGAAGAAGGGGGTGCTCGTGTACCTCAACCAGGAGGGCCGCGGCATCGGGCTCATCAACAAGATCAAGGCCTACGCGCTCCAGGACAAGGGCCTCGACACGGTCCAGGCCAACCTCGCCCTCGGCCTGAAGCCCGACCTGCGCGAGTACGGCATCGGCGCCCAGATCCTCGCCGACCAGGGCCTCACCTCGATCCGGATCCTCACGAACAACCCGCGCAAGATCGTCGGCATCGAGGGCTACGGCCTGACGGTGACCGAGCGGGTGCACCTGCAGCTGCCGTCGAACAAGCACAACGCCCGCTACCTGCGCACGAAGCGCGAGAAGATGGGCCACCTGCTGACCGTGCCCGAGGAGGTCCGCTGACATGAAGCGCGTCGCCATCGTCAAATCACGGTTCAACGAGGAAGTGACCTCCCGGCTGCTCGCCAGCTGCCTGAAGACGTTCAAGTCCGAGGGCTGGACGGACGCCCAGCTCAAGGTCGTCGAGGTCCCCGGCGGCTGGGAGATACCCTGGGCCGCCCAGGAGCTCGCCCGGACCAACCTCTACTCGGCGGTCGTGACCCTCGGCTGCGTGCTGAAGGGCCAGACGCCGCAGAACGACCACCTCGCCCGCTCGCTCGTGCAGAGCCTGCACAGGATCTCGCTCGACACCCGCATCCCCGTCATCCTCGGCGTGATCACGCCGAACACGGAAAAGCAGGCGCTGGCGCGGACGAAAGGCAGGATGGACCGCGGCCACGAGGCGGCGCTCGCCGCCCTCGAGATGATCGCGCTCAAGGAGGAGCTTCGTGGGTCGTAGGCGCCTCGCCCGCGAGATCGCCCTTCAGGCCCTGTACGTGGCCGACGTGGCCCGCACCCCCGCGCTCGAGGCCTTCGCGATCGTGACCCGCCGCGACGGCGACGACGCGGACGAGGAGACCCTCGCCTTCGCCCGCGAGCTCGCCCTCGGGACGCTCGAGGCCGTCGAGAAGCTGGACCTGACCATCCAGGAGCAGGCCGCGAACTGGTCCATGAACCGCATGGCCGCGGTCGACCGCAACGTCCTGCGCCTGGCCGCCTTCGAGCTCGAGTCCCGCCCCGACACGCCGGTCGGCGTGATCATCGACGAGGCCATCGAGATCGTGCGCAAGTACTCCACCGAGGAGGCCACGCGCTTCATCAACGGCATACTCGACTCGCTCCGGAAGCTCCGCGACGGGAAGGCCAAGAAAAAGAATGTCCGCAAGAAAGACCCCGAAGGCTGAGACTTCGGCGCTGCGCGCCGAAGTCCATTCGCTGCGCGCCGAGATCCGCGAGCACGACCGGCGCTACTACGAGCTCGAGGCCCCGACCATCGCCGACGCCGAGTACGACGCGCTGGTCGCGCGGCTGAAGGCGCTCGAGAAGGCCCATCCCGAGCTGCGCTCGCCCGACTCGCCGACCGAGAAGGTCTCCGGCGCGCCCGCCTCCTCGTTCGCGCCGGTCAAGCACGCGCGGCCCATGCTGTCGCTCGACAACACCTACAACGAGGGCGAGATCCGCGCCTGGGGCGACCGAGTGCTCAAGAACCTCCCGCCCGGCGAACGCCCGCTCTTCATCCTGGAGCAGAAGCTCGACGGCCTGTCCTGCGCGCTGACCTACGAGAAGGGCCGCCTCGTCCGCGCCGCGACCCGCGGCGACGGAGAGACCGGCGAGGACGTCACCGGGAACGCCCGGTTCGTGGGCAACGTACCCGACGAACTCGACGGCCCGAACGTACCGGATATACTCGAGATCCGCGGCGAGGTCGTCCTGTTCTTCGAGGACTTCAAGAAGATCAACGAGGAGGAGCAGCGCGCCGGCCGCGAGCCCTTCGTCAACCCGCGCAACTGCGCCTCCGGGTCCCTGCGCCAGAAGGACCCCCGGGTGACTAAGGGACGGCGACTAAAATTCTTCGTCCACTCCTACGGCGACTGGAAGCCGGACCACGATTTCCCCGGCCACGCCGCCTTCCTCGAGGGCTGCCGGCGCATGGGCTTCAGCGTCGAGCCCTTCACCAAGGCGAAGTCGATCGACGAGGTCGTCGCGCAGTACGACGCCTTCCGCGACGAGGGCGTCGCGAAGCTGCCGTACGCCGTGGACGGCCTGGTGGTCAAAGTCGACTCGTTCGCGCAGCAGAAGCGGCTCGGCTTCACGGCCAAGTCCCCGCGCTGGGCGGTCGCGTTCAAGTATCCGGCCCAGCAGGCCACGTCCGTCGTGCGCGACGTCGAGTTCTCGGTCGGCCGCACCGGGGCGATCACGCCCGTCGCCAAGGTCGAGCCCGTGTTCTGCGCCGGAGTCACGATCTCCTCCGTCACGCTCCACAATTTCGAGGAGATCGAACGCCTGGGCCTTCACATAGGCGACCGCGTCCTCATCGAGCGCGCCGGCGAGGTCATCCCGAAGGTCGTCAAGGTCGTCGAGAAGAAGAAAGGCGGCCGGGCGATCGCTCCCCCGAGGAAGTGCCCCGATTGCGGCTCCCCCGTCGTCAAGGAGGAGGGCCTCGTCGCCTACCGGTGCGACAACGTCTCCTGCCCCGCCCAGCTGCGGCGCACCCTGGAGCACTTCGCCTCCCGCCCGGCCATGGACATCGTGGGCCTGGGCGACTCCGCCGTGGACCAGCTCGTCGGCAAGGGCCTGGTCAAGGACGTCGCGGACGTCTACGGCCTGACGAAGGAGACCTTGCTGGGCCTCGAGCTGTTCGCCGACAAGAAAGCCGACAACCTCCTCGCCCAGATCGAGGCGAGCAAGGCCAAAACCCTCGATCGGGTCCTCTTCGCCCTGGGAATCCGTCACATCGGCGAGAAGACCGCGGAGACGATCGCCGAGCGCATGGACCTCGAGGCCCTCCTGAAGGCCTCGGCCGCGGACTTCCAGGCCGTCCCCGATATCGGCCCCATCGTCGCGGCCTCCCTCCACGCCTTCTTCTCGTCGAAGGCCGGCAAGGACCTGATCGCCCGCCTCGCCAAGCACGGCCTGAAGATGACCAAGCCCGATCGGGTGATCGCCGCGGGCGCCCCGTTCGCGGGCATGACCTTCGTGTTCACCGGCGCCTTGACCAAGTTCACGCGCGACGAGGCCGAGGAGAAGGTCAAGGCGCTCGGCGGCAAGGCGAGCGGCTCGGTCTCCGCCAAGACGACCTACGTCGTGTACGGCGAGGACGCCGGCTCGAAGCTCAAGAAGGCGAGCGAGCTCGGCGTGAAGACCCTGACCGAGGCCGAGTTCGAGAAGATGCTGCCATGAGCGCCCGCAAGGAGCGCGCGCCGCGGACCGCTTTGCTGCACGTCGCCGACCGCACCGGCGTCGTCGAGTTCTCCCACGCGCTGCTCGGCCTCGGCTTCGAGCTCGTCGCCACGGGCCCGACCGCCACGGCCCTGCGTCTCGCGGGGATCCCCCACAAGACCGTCTCCGACTTCGTCGGCGAGCGCCTGCCCGCCGACGCGCTGGGCCTGCTCCACCCGAAGCTGATCGCGGCCATCACCGACGAGAAGCCGCGGGTGGACCTCGTCGCGGTCAACCTGTACCCGCTCTCCGCGGCGACCGCCGATCCCGCACTGACCCAGGACGAGGTCCTCGCCTACGTCGACCCCGTCGGACCCGCTTTGCTGCGCGCCGCCGCCCGCAGCTTCAAGCTCGTCATCCCCCTGTGCGACCCGGACGACTACCAGCAGGCCGTGGACACGCTGAAGTCCTACGACCGCATGCTCCCCGACCGCCGCCAGACCTTGGCCGCCAAGGCCTTCCACTACTGCGCCTACTACGATTCGACGGTGGCGCAGTACCTCGGCGGCCAGTGGGAGGAGTTCCCAGACGAGGTCGTCATCGCCCTCAAGAAGTCCGCCGACCTGCGCTACGGCGAGAACCCGCACCAGGCGGGCGCCTTCTACACTTTGTCCGGCGCCCGGCCGTGGGGGCTCAACGCGGCCAAGCTCCACCTCGGCCGCCCGCTCGTCTACGGCCATTACCTCGACCTCGAGACCGCCTGGGAGCTCGTCAACGCGTTCCACGAGCCGGCCTGCGCCATCGTCAAGCACGGCGTGCCCGCCGGCTTCGCCTGCGGCGAGGACCTGGCCAAGGCCGCGCGCCGCGCCTACGCGGGCGACCCGCGCGGCTGCTTCCGGGGCACCGCCGCCGTCAACGTCGAGGTCGACGCCGCCGCGGCCGGGTTCTTCGCCGAGGAGTTCGTCTCCTGCATCGCCGCGCCGGAGTTCTCCCCCAAGGCCCTGCAGCTGCTGAAGACCAAGAGAGACATCCGCCTCGTCACCTTGCCCTCGAAGCTGATCTCCGCCCACGAGCTCGACCTGCGCGCGGTCGCGGGCGGCATGCTCGTCCAGGAGCGCGACCAGCGCCCGTTCATCGGCGACCTGAAGACGATCTCCCGCCGCCAGCCCACCGACCGCGAGATGCGCGGCCTGGTCGTGGCCTGGCACACCGCGATGCACGCGCGCACGCACGCCGCCGTCATCGCGCGCGGCACCGCCGTCATCGGCGTGGGCTCGGGCCAGACCTCGCGGCTCGACGCGGTGCGCCTGGCCAGCGTGAAATCCCAGGAGCGCCACCCCATACTCGCCGCCGGCGAGCCGCTCGTGCTGGCCTCCGACGGCGCGCTGACCGCCGAGCACGTCCTCGCCGCCGTCGACGGAGGTGCGACCGCCGTCATCCATCCCGGCGGCGCCTCCGCGGACAAGGACGCCGCCGAGGCCGCCGACTCCCGCGGCGTCGCCCTCGTCTCCACCGGCGTCCGCCACTTCAAGCACTGATGTCAATACCCATTATTGGCATCAATTTTCCAGATCTGTGGGATGGAACTCGTCTTCGCATCCCAATGTTATTGAAAGACTGCTATCGCTCCAAATTAATTGAGCTGAATTTATTGGAACGCGCGTCAGCGGACGAGGCCCGAGGAGGTCAAGGTCCCGAAGGTGGACTTACCGACGCAGAATCGCTGGAACATTTTGCCAGACGTTATGGCGTTGGGGCCTGCCGCATTCAAGCTGTTACCCTTGGGATAACCCCCTCCCTAATTCCCGCATCAGCGGACATTCTGTCTGCCGCAAGCGAAGGCGCCATTCGCATTTTGGATATACCCTGCGGCTCTGGCGCCACAACAGCCAGCCTGTTGGGTGTATTCGGCGAATTGCGGCGCGTGAACCACATACCGCGCTTTCCGCTTAGCCTCGACATTATTGGGGCCGATCACTCTCCCAAAGCCCGAGAACTATATCTTTCGACTATACAATCTCTCTCACAGGGACTCTCCGGCCAAGGTATTTTCGCCAATATTCGCGCAACCGATTGGGACGCAACAGCGAGCGATTCAACCGCGCAATTAATGGACACCATTACGGATGAATCGACTTTTCGTCCTGACGAATACTGCGTCCTAATCAGCAATTTTTCTGGGAGCTTGTCAGATGACGATTTTTTCAGCAGATTCAGTGTTTGCCTCGCTCAGATACTTGGCCGATTGAGCACCAAACGCGTCACCCTTGTATGGGTGGAACCCGAATCACGCCAAAGTCGCGGAAGAGTTGCCGCAATTAAGGATTTCTTTAACGCCCACGTCCGGCACATAGCCGAAAATCTTGGCATACATAATGAAGTTGCGACTTACGAGGTCGAACACCCAATCCGGCTGGATATTCATTCCAGCGGCATGAAGCTTATGCGCCATTTCCGAAGATGACAATCGCGGCCAAGACGTTATGCGTCCGCGCTTTAAATTATTGGCGCCCCTATCATCTCGAGACTTATCTGGGAATTCGCTACGTTGCGGAATCTTCGACGGTTCACGCGGACGGCAAATGGCTCAACTTGGCGATTGGCCGCAAGCGCCAGTCCCGAACTAACATTCGTTCTTTAATTTTCCCTCGGTTTAAAGGCTGGAACAAGACGGGCGGCTCAGATATTCGGGAATTCTCGGCCTCCAGCCCAATCTCCGCCTTAATCGAAACCGACATTCTGGAAGAACTTCGAACGGCGCCCCGCTTCAACAATCGGAATCACATCTACAGCTACCGCTGGCCCAGGGCAAATAGTCCGAGGATTTTCGAGCATTACATGAAGGGCTACGCCCAACGTAATCGGGAGATTACTGAGCGCTTGATCGGCAGCGAAGACAAGGTTGTGATTGTTGCCGACATCCAGCGCTTCTATCCCAACATAGATAGAACGCGATTGGCTGAACAGATTCGTGCAATGAAGAGGGCAGACCTCGGAGAAAGCAAATCTTCCATTCGCGAACACTTGGAATTATTCCTAACCGCGCCGTCCGATTCTGGGTTACCTATTGCTCCACCGACCAGTCACATTCTTGCGAATCTCGCGCTTGAGGATGTGGACGCGCACTTTTGCGCCAAATACCCAAACCACTATTTCCGCTACGTGGACGACATAATCGTTATCACAGATGAAGATAATGCCAAAGCTGTTCTTGCGGAATTAGCAGAGAAAGTATCCGTCGCTGGCTTTAAGCTGAACGAGGACAAAACAGACGTTATATCTTCGTCCGCATGGATTACTCACTGCCCACAGTTTGAATACACCACGGACAGTTTTGAAGACCTCCTCACCCGCACAACGCTAGCGTGCGCCCTCAAGCCCGACACCATTGGCGAATTCGGAAAAGTGTGCGATGATGAAGGGGTTCTCCTCCCCATCAATCGCGTTCGGGATCGCTCCACATCAGGACGAGTGAGGCGATGGTTTCACGTCCTCATGGCAAATGGACTAATTGATACCACCACCGCGGAAACATTTGGACCGAAGGATTTTCAACACAATATTCGTCGATTAAGAGCACGGTTAGCCGATCAACTTAAGGATGTATTTTCTGAAACTGAAACGTTTTCGCCGATGATGCGTCGATGGCAATTACAACGGAAGCGCTATCTACTTAGCCGTCTGTTTTACATTACACCCACCAACGAACTCCCCATTTTTCTGCCTATCGTCAAATCCGACCCTGAACTGTCAGAAACTCAAGCCCTTTTTGAAAGTGTCATAACGAAGGATGCGGGCCCCTTACTTCACTTTCCAGGAGCGCCCGTTGCTGCATTCTGCTCCGTCGCTCGCAGACTCGGAGTTATACGAATGACGGGCGGGAAAATGGCAGTTCCGACCTCCACTAATATTGCAGCGCTTTCGACTTTAATCACGGCAGGGGTAATCGCATACTCTGAGGATGACCCGATAAATGCGGGAAAAGAACAAGACCGCCGCCTGCTAGCTCTTGCCAGCAGAAGACTTAAGCCTCGATCCCATTTTTCGATTGATTATTTCGATGAGATAAACGCTCTTCAGTCCGGCTTTTCTTCGGGACAGTCGCAAGAATTTCTTGCGACCCGATACGATCTTGATGAGGACTTATCTCTAGAAGCACTATTAATCGGCGGGGACACGAATTCAGGCACCGCCTAGCAGGGGCCTCCAATATAATTGGTTACCCTTGACGCACCGCCGAGGGGGGGCTACAATCGCGTCATGCAGAGAGAGACCACCGTCGTCCGCCTCCGGATCACGAGCGCCACGCTCACGGCCGCCGAGATCGAGGCCAAGCTCGGCATCAAGCCCGACGAGTCCTGGAAGATCGGGGACCGCACCGGGACCTTCGGGGCGATCCTGAAGGATCATGGGTACGCGCTCGATTCGACGGCGATGATGACGACCAGGCTCGAGGACCACTTCCGCTCGATGCTCAAGCGCGTCGCGCCGGTCGCGCAGAAGATCGGGGAGATCTCGGCGCAGGCCAAGGTCGAGATCGTCTGCTCGATCATCAGCAAGATCATCCCCCCGGTCAGCTTCCAGAAGGACGACCTGCGCTGGATGGCCGCGATGGGCGCCCAGCTCGAGGTGGAGATCTCGATGCTCGTCGACCGGAACGCCCGCGCCTCGAGCGAGAAGAAGCCCGGAGACAAGGAAGGCCCCGCCTCGGTGTTCTGAGGCCTACTTCGGGATCTTGACGCCCTTCAGGTCGGGCGACTCGGGATAGGCGAGCCCCATGCGCTGCAAGGTCTTGCGGAGGATCCTCGCGAAGGCGAGGTCGCGGCGGGGCTTGTCGTCGGCCGGGATCACGTTCCACGGCGCGTACCAGGTGCTCGTGCGGGCGAGGATCGAGCCGAAGGCCTTCTGCAGGTCGTCCCAGCGCTTGCGCGTCTCCAGGTCCGACGCCGAGAACTTCCAGTTCTTCTCCGGCCGGTCGATCCGCCGCTGCAGACGCTCGCGCTGCACGTCCTTCGACACGTGGAGGAATATCTTCACCACCTTCACGCCCGAGCGCGCCAGCTCCAGCTCGAAGGCGTTGATGCGGGCGTAGCGCTCCTCGACGGTCTTCGCGTCGTGGGTGCCCCACACCGCCGGCACGATGATGTCCTCGTAATGGGAGCGGTTGAACACGCCGATCACGCCGGGCTTCGGCACCTCTTTTTTGATGCGCTCGAGGAAGTCCTGAGCGGCCTCCTCGGCGGAGGGCTTCTTGAAGGCGGCGACGCGCACGAAGGCGGGGTTGAGGCCGGTCATGCCGTGCTTGATCACGCCGTCCTTGCCGGCGGTGTCCATGCCCTGCACGACGACGAGCACGGCCTGGGTCTTGGCCGCGGCCAGGATGTCCTCGAGCTCGTTGACCTGCCCGACCTCCTTCTTGAGCTTCTTGCCGGCCTTCTTGGCGGACAGGCCGTCCTCATCGTTCGTCGGGACGAGCGACAGGTCCACGGCCTCCCCGGGGGCGGCGGCGGCGCCGTCGAAGCGGGCGTTGAGCGCGGCGGCCTCGGCGGCGAGGGCCTTGCGCTCGGAGGGCTTGGCGGCGGCCAGAGCCTCCCCGATCTTCTCGAGGGACACGGCGGCCTTCTCGGCCTTCCTGCCCCCCGCCTCGCGCAGGGACTTCACGAGGGCGGGCAGCTCGGTCTTGGGCGCGGCCAGCGCGGCGATCACGGCGGAGCGGGCGGCGAACGCGGCGGGCGAGGCCGCCACGACGGGCGCGGGCGCGACCTGGGCCTGGAACGCGGCGGTGAGCCCGAGCGTCGGAGAGGCGGAGGGCCCGGACAGGGCTGCGGTCAGCGGGGCGAGCTGGAGATTGATGGCGTTGACGACGGGGCCCCGCGCGACGGGTACGATGGGCGTCGCGACGCGGACCTGAGCGAACGCCGGGGAAACGAGAAGCAGAACCGCGACGAACGCCGCGAGGGTTCTTTGCATGACCATACTATAAAGGTCTGGAGCCGGCCGCGCGTGGGCCCAGTGGGCACTCCTTTTATAGGAAAAGGGCCTAGGTATGGGACTATCCTTGAGGATAGTCGACGCAGCCTAGACGGCGACCTTCACGTCCCAGCACTCGTTGGCGTGCTTGAGGAGGTCGGTCTCGGTCTGGGCGCGGCGAACGAAGTCCTGCACTTCCTTGGACTTCCAGGCGGCTCCGACCTTGGGCCACGCGGAAGCCAAGGTCTCCGTCTTGAGGTCAGCCACGGCGAACGGCAAAGCGTTGAGCAGCTTGGCGCGGCCGTTGGGGACCACGAGCACCATCGATTGGGGGCTCTCGGCGCGGGTCACCATCTCCTGCTGGATGCCCCACGGATAGATCGCGAGCTTGGGGCCTTTCAAGGCGGCCGCCGCGGCCTTGAGGCCCATCACGGCCTCCTTCCAGTCCTCGTCGGAGCAGGCCAAGGTGTCCCACGCGTGAGCGGCGCGGCCGAGGCGCATCATAGGACCGGTCACGAAGGTGCGCACGCCGCGCCGCGCGGCTTGTTCATAGACCGCCACCGCGTCCTGGACATTTATTTTTGTCGGTATGAATACCAACTCGGGTTCGAGCCCGCGCTCAACAAGCCGGTCGATCGCCGCCCAAGCGGGGGCGTAACCAGAGCCCGGCCTGAGCTTCTCGTGGACGGCCGCGGTGGCGCCGTCGATCGAGATCTGAACACACGCTATCTTTAATTCTTTTAATTTATCGCAGGCCTTATCGTCGAGATCCAATCCGTTCGTCTCGATCTTGATCTCGACCCCGCCTTTCGTGAGGGTCTCGAATATCTCGATCGCCCACGGGCTGCCCATGGGTTCTCCGCCGCCGAAGGCGACGTACGCGATGCCGTTCTCGACGATCTGCCGGGTGAGCGAAAGCGCCTGCTCGCGGTTCATCTCGTCGGGCCACGCCTTGTCCGGCCCCGACTCCTCGCAGCAGTGCAGGCAGCGGCCCGTGCAGCGGTTGCTCAGCTGCCAGGCAAGAAAGAGAGGGGCGCCGTAGTCGCCCACGGACGCCCCTCTCCGGTCCATCAGGTGAAGCGGATGTAGGGCTGGGCCATCACGCGCTCAGAGACTTCCTCGAGAGAGGGCGTCTCCCAAGCGAGCTTCGGCTCGGCCTTGGCATCCGTCACGGTTTTCTGGTCGTTCATGTTACTCCTGTTTGCCGGTCAGACCACGACCGGCATATCTTTCAAATCGTCCAACGCGACCCACTGGTTCGCCTGCGCCGACGCGGACGGCTCGGCGGCGAGGCGTTCAAGAGCCCTTTTCACGCGAGAGTCGGCCCAGGCGCTCTTGTACGCCTCCCAGGCTTCCAGGAAAGTTTGCGATTTGAGGTCGGCGCATGTAAAGGGCAGGGGTGCCACGACCTTCACTCGCCCGTCGGGAAGTAACAGTAATGTGCCCGAGGGCTGGAAAACCCGGTGCGCCATCTCCTCGGCCAGCGAGAAGGGCTTGTAGCACAGCTCCATCTTCCCGGCGTAATCCCGCTCCTTGCGCTCGAGCACGCGCAAGAACGCCGCGTAATCGTCCTTGGACGGCTCGAGCTTGTCCCAGAGGCGGGCGGCGGTGCCCAGGCGCATGAGCTGTCCGGTGTTGAAGCGGAAGGCGCCGAGCTCGGCGGCGAGGTCGATGACGGCCTCGGCCTCGAAGACGTTCAAGGTCGTCGGGGCGAAGGTGACCTCGAGCGGAAGCCCCGCGGCGACGACGGCGCGGCAGGCCGCCGCCGCTTTCTCCAGATTCCCGTTCACTCGCTGGCGGCCGTACACCGCCTGCGAGGCGCCGTCCAAGGATATCTGGACCGAGCGGATAGCGAGGCCTTTGAGCGTGTTCACGTCGAAATTGTGGCCGTTGGTCTCGATCTTGAGGAGGACCCCGCCGTCGGACAGCGTCTTGCACACCTCGGCGAAGTGGGGAACGAGCGTCGGCTCCCCGCCGACGATCATCGCGTAGGGCACGCCCGCGGCGACGATCTCGGCCGACAGCTTCAAGGCCTGCTCCCGCGTCAATTCGCCGGGGAGGGCCTTGCCCGGGGCGGAGTCGGTGCAGCAGTGCAGGCAGGCCAGGTCGCAGTCGCGGGTCAGCTGCCAGGTGACCATCGTCGGCGACGAGAAAGCCTCGATCCTCATCGGCCGAGCCCCATGAAGACCGCGAACAGCGCCGTCGTCAGCGCGTAGCACTGCACGATGGAGCGGATGGCGGGCATGAACAGGCGGGGCGTGTCCCACGTCGATTCACCGGCCTTCAACGACATGAACCACAAAGGTAAGCCGGCCAACGCGGCGAGGACCGTCAGCCTGGGGAAGACGCCAAGAACGACGCCGAGCGGGATGATGAGAAGTCCGACGGCGGACAGCGCCAGGTACAGCACCCTTCCGTTCTTCCGTCCGAGGCGGACCACCAGATTCTTCTTGCCGACGAGACGATCTTGATGGAAATCGGGGATGTTGTTGACCGTCGCCAGCGCCGTAATCAGAAGACCGGGCACGAGCGACGCGAGGAGAGCTCCCCATGAGAATCGATGAGTGTTGAGGTGAAGCGAACCCAGGACCATCCACGGCCCGTACGAAAGCCCGATGACGGTCTCCCCCAAGCCCCGGTACACCCAGCGGATGGGCGGCCCGACGTACCAGACCGCGGCCGCGCCGCCGAGGAGCGTATAAAGGACGATGGGCCAGCCGCCTTCCCACGCCAGATAAAAACCGATGGCGGCGGCGACGGCGAAGGCGGTCACGCCGAGGGAGAACATCCACTCAGGGATGTACTCCTCGGCGTCGGGGTTGAAGACGCGGTCGGTGCCCATCTTGGCGTCGAAGTACTCGTTGAAGCTTTCCACGCCCACGACCGACAGGAATATCCCGAACAGCCCCAGCAAGAATACGCCGGGGTTGAATGACTTCTCGACTCCGTACGCCCACGCGCCGCCCAGGAAATACGGCAGCAGCCCCGCGTACAGGAAGAACCTGTAGCGAACCACCGAGGCGACCTTCATCACGAGGGTCTGCTCGGCGGGGGCGTGCGGGGCGGCGAAGACGTCGGTCATGCGGCGCCGACCTCCTCCCACTGGTGAAGGCGGGAGACGATGTTCGGGTCCTCGGCCAGGCGGTCGATGAACGCCGAGACGCGCGGGCTCTGCCACGCCTTCTGGAACTGGGCCCACACCTGGCCGAGCGTGTCGGTCTTCAGGTCGCCGCAGGTGAACGGGAGCGCGTTGATGAGCTTGACCTTGCCGTTGGGCAGGATGATGAACAGCGCCGCCGGGTTGAGCAGGCGGTAGCGCAGCGCCTCGAGCAGGCCCATCTCGTGGTAGTACACGCGCATCTTGCCCTTGTACTGGTCGGTCTTGGCCTTGAGGGTGGCGAAGAACTCGGGGTAGTCCGCCTCGTCGGGGGCGGTGATGCCCCAGGTGCGCACCGCGTTGCCCGTGAACATCAGCTTGCCGGTGTAGAACGAGTAGGCGCCGATCTCGTGGGCGAGGTCGACGGCCGCCCCGATCTCCTTGATATTGAAGCGGGCCGGAACGAAGTTGATCTCGATGGGGATCCCCGCCTCGCGCAGGTTCCTGATCCCGTTCAGGGCCTCCTCGAAGCGGCCGTGGACGCGCATCTTGTTGAAGGACGCGTTGCTGGCGCCGTCGAGGGAGACCTGCACGGCCTTGATGCCGAGGTCCTTCAGTTTCTTACAGTTCTCTTTGGTCAGATAATGACCGTTCGTCTCGATCTTGAGGCCGACGCCGCCCTTGGTGATGCGCTCCACCATGCCGAAGAAGTCGGGGCGCACCATGGGCTCGCCGCCGGAGAAGGAGACGTACGGGACCTCGGACTTCACGAGCTGGTCGATGATGCCGTAGGCCTGCTCGGTGGTCAGCTCGTCCTTGAACGCCTTGCCCGGGCCGCTCTCCTCGATGCAGTGGAGGCAGGCGAGGTTGCACTCGTTGGTGATCTGCCAGGCGACGTACAGGGGCGCGCCGAGGTCCGACGTCTCTTTGTCTTCCATGTTATTCGACGATCAATCCCTTTTCCTTCAGCTGGGCGAGGAACGATTCCGCCTCCTGCGCCATCTTGCCCGACGGGTCCTCGAACTTCTCCTTGAGCTTGGCGACGAGGTTGCCGGACTCAGCACCCGCGATGACCTCGCGCACGACCGCCGCGCCCGTGGGGCTCAGCGTGTACACCTTCTCGGAGCGCGTCTCGAAGAGCACCGCGCCGAACTTCTCTTCCCGGAACTTCACGAATGGAGCAAGCTTCATGATTCCCTCTCTGTGGGCGACGAGGCAGGAGTTAGCATCCCACACTTCACGCCTAGCGATTTCTTCCATCTCACGGCGAACTTTTAAGACACTTGCCGCGTCAGCGGCGAAGTCGGCCTGGGCCGCCTCCGTCTCAGAGACGACGAAGTCCCCGCTTTTCCACGCCTTGCGCAGCAGGGCTTCGTACGACATTCAAAACTCCCTCTTCGCCATGACTTCGACGAAGAAGCCGAGCTCCGCCGCCTCGGCCTTGCACGGCAATTTTTTGATCATGGCGAGCATCGAATCGGTTATCTCGCGGCCCTTCTCGCGCGTCTTCTGGATATGGCCGCGGTCCTTCAGGAGCTTGGCGATCTTCGCCGCGTCGGGCTTCGCCTCGTTCCACAACGACAGAAACTCGTCGCGGGTGCCTTTGTCGGAGATGGCGTAGATGCACGGCAGCGTCAATTTCCGGTTCGCCAAGTCCTGGGCTTCGTCTTTCCCGGAGACTCGTTCCGTCAACGTATAATCATGAATGTCGTCGACGATCTGGAGCAGGATGCCGGCCGCGCAGGCCAGGCGGGGCGGGTCGCTTTGCTCGTGCGGGAAAGGCGAGAGCTCGGAGAGGACCGCGCCGGCCCACTCGAACAAAGCGCCGGTCTTGCGGGAGGCCACGCCCATATAAGCATCAACGGTCACCTGTATGGATCCCTTCAAAAACTCTTCCTGCAGCTCGCCGACCGTCATCTCGCGCACGGTGGTGACCAGCAGCTTGGGCGCGTTCGGGGAGATGTCGATGGCCTCCTCGAGGCCCTGCGCGAAGGCCAGGTCTCCCAGGAGCAGGCCGATGGTGGTGCCGAAGATCTTGTTCGGGGTGGGATGGCCGCGGCGAAGCTCGGCCTCGTCCACGCAGTCGTCATGGAGGAGGCTGGCGTTGTGGACCAGCTCCATAGCCCGGGCGACGCCCTCGGCCTTCTCCAGGTCGACGCCCAGGGCCCCGGACAGCAGCAAAGCGAAGCGGGAGCGCAGCATCTTGCCCGGCCGGGCGATGTGGCTCGCCAGCTCCTGGCCGACGCGGCCCTCGATGCGCCGCGCCCGGCTTTCGAGGCCGGAGCGGACCCGCGTCAACGAATCTTCCACCTTCAAAAGGGAAATCGGCATGGGGGCCTCAATTATACCACGGCTAAGCCATCGCCTTAAGTAAGGTCAGTACTTTCGGCAGAACGGCCGCTTTTTCCTGGTTTCCGACCTTTCCGAGCACGAAATCGAGCAGGCGGACGAGTTCCAGCAGCTCGTTGAGCTTCTTGCGGAAGGCGGCGGCCTCTTTGTCGGTGCCGGCCTGCTTCAGGCACTCATCAATCGCTGAGATCACAGGCTCTATTTCCCTCTTCTTGCGCTCCCTTGCGATGCGGCAGCACATCGTCCACGCATCCTTCTCGCAGGAGAAGTACTCCTTCCGGTCCCGGGGGAGGGAGGTCCGCCGGACCAGCCCCCAGTCCACGAGGGACCGGAGGTTCATGCTGGCATTGCCCCGGCTGACGGCCAGGGACTCCATGATCTCGTCGGCCGTGAGCGGCTTCTCGGAGATCATGAGCAAGGCGTGCATGCGCGCCATCGTCTTGTTGATGCCCCAGGCGCCGCCCATCTGCCCCCAGGATTCGACGAAGCTCTCCTTCGCGGCCTTCAGTTCCGTGCCCATTCGGTCTTCCCTCCCTCGAAATGACGCCTCACCTCGTTGCGGTACTCGCGGCCGATGTCCCCGCCCGCCGCGTCCAGCCATTCGCGGAAGGAGCGGCGGCCCGTCGCCGGCGCCTTCGACTTCAGCAGGCCGCGGGTGAGACCGTCGACCTCCTCCTGCGTGAGTAGGACGTCGCCCTTCAGGGCTCCGAGGACCTTCGCGAGCGCCAGGCCCACGCCCGGACCGACCCGGAAGATCATCGCCCGGGAGCCTACCCGCTCCGCGATGAGGCGGACGAGATCCCCGTAGGCGTAGACCTCGGGACCGACCGCGTCCGCCTTCGTGTTCGCCGCATCCGCCCCTGCGGCGACGCAGAGGTCGGCCAGATCCTCGACCGCGACGGGCTGGATCGGGTAGCGCCCGTCGCCGATCACCGCGAACGCCGGGAACCGGCGCAGCAGCCAGGCGATGTTGTTGATGAGGACGTCGTGCCCGCCGAACAGCACGGTCGGGCCGAGGATCGCGTAGGAGGGGCCGGCGGCCTTCAGCGCCTGCTCGACCTGCCCCTTTCCCCGATAATAAGGGAGGTCGGATTCGGGGTCCGCGTTGGCGATGCTCACATGGACGATGCGCCTCACCCCCGCCTTGGCGGCCGCCTGGAACAGGACCTCGCTGTTGCGCACGGCCTTCTCGTGCGTCATCCCGCCGTGCGCGAAGCGGACCCAGTAGTTGTTGTAAAGCGTATCGACGCCCCGCAAGGCCTCGGCGAGCCGCTCCGGGCGCTCGAAGTCGAGCGGATGGGCCGCGATCCGGCCCTGGAGCGGGGACGGGCGGTCGGGATGGGCGGTCAACGTCGCGACGCGGCGCCCCGCGGCCAGCAGGCGCTCGGCGATATATCCCCCCGAATAGCTGAAGGCCCCGGTGACGACGTCGAGCGGCGCGGTCATATGGTTGTCCCCCGCTTCCGTTATTTCAATTATTTCTGAAAGTACTATACAAAGAAAACGGTCCGCCGTCAAGCCCCCCAGACAGATGGTGACAGGCATTCCGGTATTTTCACTTTCCGGCCCAAAGTGAAAATACCGGAATGCCTGTCACCTTTTGGCTCCCATTGACGGCGGGGCGCCCCCCCTTTATACTCCAGAAGATGCATTCCGAGCGGATATTGGTGGTCGAGGACGACGCGGGCTGGATCGAGCTGCTCAAGCTCTGGTTCCCCGCCGCGGGCTATTCGGTGGTGGAGTACGCGATGACCGGGGCGCAGGCCTTGGAGGCGGCGGTGCAGCGCAAGCCCGACTGCGTCCTCCTCGACTTCGGCCTGCCCGACCAGAACGGCTGCGAGGTCTGCGCCAAGCTCCGCGCCATCCCCGCCCTCGCCCGGGTCCCGGTCGTCATGTTCACCGCCCACGGCCGCGAGAAGGTGCTCGGCCTCGAGAACGGCGCGGACTACTTCGTCGGCAAGACCGACAGCTCGCGCGAGCTGATGGCGACCCTCGGCGCCCTGTTCAAGCGCGCGAAGCAGGAGCCGGGCGTGCTCGCCCACGGCGACCTGTCCCTGCACCGCGAGGACCGGCGGGTCTTCTGGAAGGACGCGCCCGTCGCGGAGCTGACGCCGAAAGCCTTCGCCCTGTTCCACATCCTCGTCGAGCGCGGCCCCCAGCCCGTCTCGCGCGAGGATCTCTACCGCATGGTCGAGGGCGTCGAGAACCCCGGGCTGTCGCGCGCGCTGGACGTGATGCTCAACCGTCTCAAGAAATCGCTGCCCAAGGAGCTGGCCGAAAGGATCGTCAACGTGAAGAATTTCGGCTATTGCTTCCTAGAGGATCGGCGAGTAACACGCCCGTAACGCGGCGTAACAAGACGGTGAATTTACAGTAAACATTCCGCCTGTTAGACTCCTGAGGCAGTCGATTTGACCGAGAAGGGCACACCCGGAGAAACCCGGGGCCGCAAAGCCGACGGGGCTGACGGCGCGAGAGCGCCAAGCCGGCCGGGCCGCCGAAACGAACGACTCCATCGATCATGGGAGTCTTCCGAAAAGCCTTGCTCGCGGCGCTGGTCGCCGCCGCCGCCGCCCTCCCGGGGCGGGCCTCGACGGACCTCAAGGACCTGGCCTCGGCCGTGACCACGGCCTCCGCCGCGCGCAACGTCAAGCGCGTCGCCGTCGTCCCCTTCACGGCCCCGCGCGGGGCCGCCTCTTTCTCCGGCGCGATCGTCTCGGAGCGCCTCGTCATCCAGATCCTCGCGCGCGGCGAGCTCGACCTCGTCGAGCGCCGCTTCCTCGACAAGGTCCTCGAGGAGCAGCGCCTGGGCGTGTTCGGCATCATGGACCAGGACACGGTGAAGACGCTGGGCAAGGTGCTCGGCGTGGACGCGATCCTGACCGGGACCATCGTCGAGCTGAAGGGCGAGCGCGTCGAGGTCAACGCCCGCCTGATCCACGCCGAGACCGCGCAGGTGCTGGCCGCGGACACGGTGCGCGTGGCCAAGGACTGGGAGGAGCGCGCGATCGGGGAGGACGCCTCCACCTGGATCGTCCCCGTTCCCGAATTAGGCAACGATCTTTTCAATACCGGCGCCTCCTGCCAGACGAGCGTGGACGCCGTCGAGAGCCGCATCCTCGACTTCAAGGCGCGCTACTGGGCCGAGCGCCTCAAGGATCCCGCCTTCTCCCTGCGCTCGCTCAAGCACAACCCCGGCTCCGAGATCCACAACGCCGACCTCAAGAAGCGGTTCTTCCTCAAGCTGCAGGAGCGCTACGACGCCCCGGCGCGCACGCCGCTGACGTCCGCCGAGCAGGCGGCGCTGGCGCGGGGCCTTCAGGAGATCAAGGTTCTGTCGGGACTGTGCGAAGGATGACGATCCGAGGAGGACGCATGGACAAGAGAGCATTCGTTCTGGCGGCTGCCGCGGTCCTGGCGGGCTGCGGAGGAGTGACGCGCCGCGTGCACGACGGGAGCGTGGACCGTGTCATCGACCAGAAGCCCGTGCGCGGGGGCTACCTGGAGGCCATCGGCATCGGCGCCTCCGATCCGGCGCTGAAGACCGACACGCAGCGCATGGCGTTGGCCCGCGACGCGGCCATCGTCAAGGCGCAGTACGAGCTGCTGTCGATGATCAAGGGCGTGCGGCTCGAGGGCGGCGTCAGCGTGGAGCGCGCGCTCGAGACCGACTCGACCTTGTCGGCGCGGGTCAGCGACGTGATCCGCGGCGCCGAGATCCACAAGTCCGAGTTCACCGCCGACAACGGCTGCGTGGTGACCTTGAGGCTGCCGAAGGAGGCCCTGGAGAAGTCGCTGGGGAGCCGCCTGCAGTGAGGCGCCTGGCGCTCGTCGCGGCTCTGGGCCTCGCGGCCTGCTCCCACGCGGGGCCGCGGGCGAAGGTCGTCGAGGCCGAGGGCTTCGCCCCGCTCGACGCGCGCGGGCTGGCCGACGCGCGCGACAGGGCGCTCACCGACGCGCGGCGCCGGGCGGTGGAGTCGGTGGCGGGGGTCGCCATGGAGTCGAGCTCCCGCGTCGAGGGCGCGCTCACGACCGCTCAGAACACGACGTCGCGCAGCCGCGGCTTCGTCGAATCCTCCACCGCGGTCGAGGAGGACACGCGCGACGGCATGGTGCGCGTGCGCGTGCGCGCGAAGGTGCGGGAAGGCACGCCCCCGTGGAGCACGGTCGCCCTCAACATCCCCGACGGTCCGCTCGCCGCCGGCGTGGCCCGCGCGCTGCGCGAGAAGAAGATCGAGACCGGCGGCGGCCGCGGCGCGGCCGCGCTCACCGGAACGTCGCGTACGATCGACCTGCCGACAAGCCTCATCGCCGGCACGACCGCCGTGCGCGCCAACGCATCATTGGTCCTTCAAGGCGAGGGCTCCCCCCTCCACGCCTCGGGCGCCGCCTCCGGCCTCGACCCCGACCGCGACGGCGCGGCCGACAAGGCCCTCGAGGCGGCCGGCTACCGCGCCGGGCTGGAACTCGCCGCTGCGATGAGCGTGCGATGAGAATTCTGCTCTTGCTTCCCTTCTTCGTCCTGACGGCTTGGGCCGACGACGAGTCGCTGATGACGATCCACCGCATCGAGACCGAGACCGCCGACCGCATACAAGCCAAGGTACTCGATCCGATCCTGGGAGCCGGTCGAAGCGCCGCCTTCGTCCGTTTGTCGCTGGAGACGAAACGCGATTTCGAGATCAGCGACCGCTCCGGCGAGGGCCGGATGACGAAGACCCAATCCAAGGCCGAGAACGGAGATCAGCAGGTACAAGAGTCGCGCCAGACGAAAGGAACCAAAGAGGAACGCATCGCCTCGTCGATCAGATACTCCGCGTTCCACCTGACCGTCCTTCACGACGCGAAAGCGCCGGCCGCGAAGCTGGCCGCCGCGCGGTCGGCGCTCCTCGCCGTCTACGAATCCGAGAAGCCCGAAATCAAGTTCCACCCCGTCGAATTCAACGCCCACGACTATCCTTGAGGATGGGCGCACGACTGTTTCCGGAAACAGTCGTGACCCGGACTCGCGCCGGCGCGAGCCCGAGCGCTAGATCAGGCCGAGCTCGCGGCCGACCTTGCCGAACTTCTCGAGCGCGAAGTCGAGGTCCTGGGCCGTGTGCCCCGATGAGACGATGGTGCGCAGGCGGTCCTTGCCGCGCGCGACGATCGGGAAGCAGATCGCGAGCGCGAAGACGCCCTCGTCGAACAGGCGCGCGGAGAACTCCTGCGCCTTCTTGGTGTCGCCGATCAGCACCGGCGTGATCGGGGTCTCCGAGGCGCCGGTGTCGAAGCCGAGCTTCTTGAGGCCTTCCTTGAAGTGGGCCGCGTTCTGCCACAGCTTTTGAATACGCTGCGGCTCGTCGAGCATCACGTCGATGGCGGCGGCGCAGGTGGCGATCACCGACGGCGGGTGCGAGCTCGAGAACGTGAAGGGGCGCGCGGTCGAGGTCAGGTACTCGATCAGGCGCTTCTGGCCCGCGACGTAGCCGCCGACGGAGCCGACGGCCTTGGAGAGCGTGCCGATCGACACCTGGACGCGCTCGGAGACCTTGAAGTGGTTCGGGGTGCCGCGGCCGTTCTCGCCCATGACGCCGGAGGCGTGCGCGTCGTCGACCATGACGAAGGCGCCGTGGCGCTCGGCGAGGTCCACGATCTCCGGCAGGGGCGCCAGGTCGCCGTCCATCGAGAAGACGCCGTCGGTGACGATCATCTTGCGGCGGGCGCCCTTCGCCTCGGGCGTCTCGAGGATGGCCTGCAAGGCTTTCATATCCTTGTGCGGGTACACCTTGCGCGCGGCCTTGGCCAGGCGGGCGCCGTCGATGATGGAGGCGTGGTTGAGCTCGTCGGAGATCAAGAGGTCCTTGGGGTCGCTCATCAGGCTCTGGCAGCAGGCGACGTTGACGGTGAAGCCGGACTGGAAGACGAGCGCGGACTCGGTGCCCTTGAACTCGGCGAGCTTCCGCTCGAGCGCGAGGTGGATGTCCTGGGTGCCGATGATCGGACGCACCGCCGCGGTGCCGACGCCGTGGGTGTCGATGGCGGCCTTGGCGGCGGCCTTGAGCTTCGGGTGCTCGGTCAGGTCGAGATAGTTGTTGGAGGTCAGGTTCACGACCTTCTTGCCGTCCACGACGGAGACGGGGGCCTGGTGGCCGGTGAGCACGCGCAGCCGGACGAAGCGGCCCTCGGTCTTGAGCTGGGCGTTCTCGGCGTCGAGGAAATCCATCAAAGAGTCGGTCTTAGTCGTCATGCGCCGATTATATAGAATACGGCCATGAAGCGCACGGACGCGGCCGCCCTCCTCCTCCTCGCCGTGTGCCTGTACGGCCTGCTCGCGCGGCTGGCCGACGTGCCGGCGATGTCGCTCGACGAGGCCTGGATCGGGCTCTTCGCCGACCGGCTCCGCGGCGCCGGTCTGTACTCCCCGCACGCGATGAACCATTACACGAGCGCGCTGTACGCCCGGCTCCTGGCCGCGTTCTACGACGCGCGGGGCATCTCCCTCGAGACGCTGCGCCTGCCCGGCGCGCTGCTCAACGCCGCCGCGGTGATCGGCGTCTGGGCGCACCTGCGCCGCCGCGTCTCGCCCGGGGCCGCCGCCTCCTGGGCCCTGCTGTGCGCGGGCTCGGCCTTCTACCTGCTGAAGGGGCGCCTGGCGTGGGAGGTGTACGCGCTGCATCCGATCCTGATCCTCGGCACGCTGGCCGCGCTGGCCCGGCCGGGAGGCGGCGCCGTCCTCGTCGCGCTCACCATGATCGGGGTCGTGAACCACTTCATCTATCTCTCGATCCCCGCCTCGCTCGTCGTGCTCTTCGGGGCGCGGGCCGCCTGGCGCGGCGAGGCGGAGGCCGCGGGGCGCCTGCGCGACGCCGCGGGGGCGCTCGCGGCCGGCGTCGCCCTGGCGCTCGTCAAGCAGCCGCTCACCGACGAGATGTGGGTCGCGCACCGGCCTTTGCTGCTCTCCGCGCTCGTGGTCCTGCCGGCGCTGGCCGCCGCGGGGGTCCGGCGCGCCCCGAGGGAGCTCCTGCTCGCGCCGTTCACGCGCTTCCGGCGTCCGCTCGAGGTCCTGCTCGCGCTGACGATCGCCGCTTTCGCCGGCTGGCACGTCGTCCCCATGATCCAGGTCTTCGCCGGCCCCGTCGTGTTCAAGCGCCTGTTCTCCCTGGCTCTCCCCGGGCCGCTGAGCCTCCTGCTCCACGCCTGGGGGGTGTTCCTGGCCGGCCTGCTCGCCTGGAGCTGCGTCCGCGCCTGGCACGACGAGAGCCTGAGCTTCCACGAGCGCACCGTGCTGCTGTGGCCGGCCGCCTTCGCCGCGGTGTTCATCGCCTTCCGGCACACGAGCTCCCTGCGTTATTACTCGCTGCCCGCGCTGCTGAGCACGGCGGCGCTCGCCGCCGCCCTGCCTCGCCTCGCGCGCGCGGACAAGCGCTTCGTCTATCTCTGCGCGCTCGGAGCGGCGCTCGCGACCCAGGGCTGCCTCCTGCGCGAGCTGGCCTCTCCCGCGGAGCGGCCGCCGCTGGACTTCCACGTCGGCTGGCGCAAGGAGAACTCCAAGGATTTCGCGCGCAAGGAAGGCCTGTTCGCCGCCTTCGACGCCTCGCGCGCCTGCGAGGTCGCCCACGCCGAGCGAAGCTTCACCGCGATCCCGCTTTTCTTTCACCGCGCCGGGAACCCCGTCCCGGGCTGCGACGCCGCGCTCGCCTTCGAGTCCGATCAGTGCCCGGCCTGCCCCGCGCCGCCCTACTACCGCTGGTCGATCGTTCCCGCCGCGAAGTAGGACGGGGGCCCTTCGACGGGAAGAAGCTCCCACAGGTCCTCGACGGCGGCCGCGCGGGCCGCGTCGCGGCGCGCAAGGACGCGCGCCTCGAGAGGCAGCGACCATTGCTCCTTCAGGCGCGCGCCGAGGTCGCGGAGCGCCTCGGACAGGGGACGGCGGCCGATCGCGCCCTCCACGACCACGAGCTCCACGGGGCGTCCCGGCTCGAGGCGGCCCTTCGCCGCCGCGCCGGCGACGAACACCGCGGCGGCCTTGCCGCGCAGGCCCTTGCGGATCGCGTCGACGACGGCGCCGGCGTGCTCGGCCTCGCGCTCGAGCAGGGGCAGGAGGAGCTCGCTCATGAGCCAGCCCTTCCGCTCGAGCCGCCACTGGTCGGAGCGTCCCGCGGGCCGCCGCTCGACCAGGCCGAGCTTGGCCAGCCCCGCGAGGGCGACCGCCGCGCCCTGATGATTGATCCCCGCCAGGCGCGCGAGCGCCCGCCCCGACAGCGGGGACTTCGCGCGGAACAGCGCGCGCAGCACGGCGAGGCGGCTCGGGGCGGTCAGGACGGCGTCCAGGGGTCGGGAGAGATGGCCTTTCAGGTAGATCATGGTATGTCTAGTATTATAGACGATTTTCCGCGCCCGAGAAGGGGCACGGGCCGCGGGTGAAGGGATCTCCCTCCAGAAAAAAGACATTGAAAGAACTCGGTTCCCGACCTATACTGGACCCATGCGCGCGCTGGCACCCCTCCCGGCGTTCCTCCTGCTCGCCGCCTCGGCGGCGGCCTGCCCGTTCGGCTACCCCGGGCATATCCACGCCAGCGCCGGCGCCCCCGGGCCCGCCGTCGCCATGCCCGAGGGACGCTGCACGGGGCACGCGTCCGCCGCCCCCCCGGCTCCCATCCCCGCCGGAGGGCCCCCCTTAGACCTGCGCGCGGAGCCCATCCCGGACAAGGAGCGCGTGTACTGGGAGATGATCGGCTACCGCATCGACGACAGGGCGGGCCGCCTCATCGACCCCGCCGGCGTCGTGGTCAGCCGGGCGCACATGGACGCCCTGCACAGGCCCTTCGACGCGGCGACCGAGCAGCTCGACGCCTCGGTGTGGCAGGGCTTCGTGTACGCGGGCTACCGCCTCGACGAGGCGACCTGCCGCCTGATGGGGCCGGACGCCAAGCCCCTGGACACCGTCACGCTGATGGTCTGGCGTGAGACGAACCGCCGCGGTCAGGCGCACATGGCCATGGAGACGCTCCTGGGCAAGCTCGAGGGGCTCGACGCGTCGCGGCCCGTGCCGGAGGACGTGCGCAAGCACATGCTGGCGCTGGCGCAGGCGGGCACCGTCCTCCCCCCGAGGATCCGGGAGCTCCTCAAGCGCGCCGGGACGACGGTCGGGCAGCTGCGCGCGCCCGCGACGGTCTCCTACGCTGATTCGACGAGGTTCTTCGACGGCCAGCGAGCCTTCACCGACTTCGTCTCGGCCGCGATCCCCGGCTCGGGCCCCGGGGTCGCCGCGCGCCGCAAGGGCATCCCGGACCCCGACGAGCGCAAGCTCGGCGCCGCGCTCAGCGCCGCCTTCAACGCCGAGATGATGAAGACCGCGCCGGGGCGCGAGCTTCTCGCCCGTTTCCGCGGACGCAACGGCCTGCGGCTTCCCGACGTCATGGTCCTCAAGCTCACGCAAAGCCCCAACGACCCGAACGCCCCCGGCGCGCAGTACGACGTCACCGGCGACCGCATGGTCATCAACCACTGGGTCATCGTGAGGGCCATGCACGCCCGGCTGTCCCCGGAGAAGTTCGCCAGGATCAAGGACCGGCTCGCCGACGCGAAGCAGGTCTCCAAGCTCCTCGCCGAGGACCCGTCCTTGCTGCCCTTGTTCGTCGACAGCCTCGACGTCATGTACTTCCACGAGCTGACCCACGCCGCGCAGTCGCGGCGCAACCGCATCGACGACGAGGCCATCCGCGGCAACCTTCCGGCGGCCAACCCGCTCGCCAAGGAGCACGAGGCCCATCGCGAGCATTGCCGCTACACGCTCTCGAAGAGCCCTGACGCGATCGACCGCAACCCCTGGCGGGACTATTGCCTGAAGCTGATCTACGACCCGGCGGCGTTCAAGGACGACGTCACGCGGACGTACCTCTCCACCTTCTCGGGCAGCGCGAAGCTCGACGACGTCGCGGCGCGCCAGGCGGTGCGCCGGCGGACGGCGCGCTCGCTCCAGGCCGGCGGCGGGGTCCGGGACTGGATCGAGCAGAGGCTCAAGCTGGCCGGCTTCGACCTGGGCGACGCGGAGCTGCGGTCCTACCGGGCCGAGGTCGACAAGCGCGAGCGGGATTTCCTCGCGACGGTGCCCGCCCTGCGGCGCGAGGCGGGAACGAGGCTCGTCTCCTACTACGAGAGGACCGGCGCCGCCGACCGGGCGCTGACGGCGGCGCTGAGCCTGCCCCCGGGCACGCTCGACGGCGGCGAGGAGCGTCTCGACGCGCTGGCCGGCAAGGCCGCCGCCTGGGTCGCCGCCGCCGAAGGCCCCGCGCTGCGCGACGCGCGCCTCGCGGCCGGGGGCCAGGTCATCAGCCGGCTCCACTTCAGGAAACGCCCGGTGCCGCCCTCGCTGGCCGCCGCCTACGAGCGAGACGCCCGCTCGATCGCCGAGGAGCTCCTCGCCAAGGCCCTCAAGCTCCCGCGCGAGCGCGCGGAGCTGCTCGACCGCGCCGACGGGTGGGCCAACGTCCTGCGCGAACCCGGAGACCTCCCCGCCCGCATCCGCAGAGCGCGCGCGGCTAAAACAAAATGAGATTGATACTGATCGCCGTCCTCGCCGCCGCCGCCTGCTCGCGCCCCGCGCCCGACGCGCCGGCCGAGTACCGTCCCGACGACGACAGCTTCACCGCGACCTTGCCGGGCGGCTGGAAGGTGGACGACTCCCCGGCCGAGACGCGCAAAGCGGCCTTCTTCGGCCCCCCCTCCGGGCCCGGCGCCTTCACCGAGATGATCCGCGTGTCGCTGCACCCCGCGACGACGCCCGAGGCCTACCGCGCCGCGCGCCCGGGCCTGCCCACGCCGCTGAGGGAGACCGCGGCCGGAGGGGCGAGGGCCTGGGAGTTCCTGAGCGACTCCGAGTTCCCGGACCCGCACGGCGGGGTCAAGAAGCTCTCCTCGCGCGTCGTGTCGCTGCCGACCCCGCGCGGGCTGTTCGTCCTCGAGCACACCTGGCCCGCCGGCGCGCCCTCGGGCCGCCCAGCCTTCGAGGAGCTGCTGCGCACCTTCAAGCCGAAGCCGTAGCCCGGCCTAAGGGACGAAGACGACCTTGCCGCAGTCGCGGTCGGGAGAGGTCATCGCCGCGAAGCCCGCCGCGAAGTCCTTCAGCGGGAAGGTGTGCGTGACCACGGGCCTCAGGTCGACGGCGCCGGAGCGCAGCAGGCGGTCCGCCTTGTACCACGTCTCGAAGATCTCGCGGCCGACGATGCCGTGCACGCGCACGCCTTTGAAGATGAGGTCGTTCGCCCAGTCCAATTCGACCTTCTTCGAGGGGATGCCGAACGCGGTGATGCGGCCGCCGCTGCGCACGCACTTGAAGGCCTGGGTGATGGCGGCCTGGGCGCCGGACATCTCGCAGACGACGTCGTAGCCGTCCTTCACCTTGCCGGCCTTGACCGGGTCCTCGCCGGGGGCGACGACGGTCGTGGCCCCCATGCGCAGCGCCAGCTCCGCGCGGTACTTCGAGCCCTCCACCGCGACGATGCGGTCGGCGCCCGAGGCCTTCGCCACGGCGATCGAGAACAGCCCCTGCGGGCCGCAGCCCATCACGAGCACCGACTTGGCGGCGACGGGCTCGACGAGCACGGAGTAAACGGCGTTGCCGAACGGCTCGAACAGCGAGCCCATGTCGCGCAAGGAGTCGTCGCTGTGCTTCCACGCGCAGCGCGCGGGCACGGCCGCGTACTCGCCGAAGCCGCCGGGGCCGTCCACGCCGATGATCTTCATCTCGCGGCAGACGTGGCGCTGGCCGTTCTGGCACTGGTAGCAGAGCCCGCAGAAGATGTGGCTCTCGACGGAGACGAAGTCCCCCTTCTTGAAGTCGCGCGCGGACGCGCCGACCTCGGCGATCGTGCCGCAGAACTCGTGGCCGAAGGTGCTCGGGGTTTTGAATCGTTCAGGCGCCCACGAATTCCAGCCGTAGATGGGCAGGTCGGAGCCGCAGATGGAGGCCCGGTGCACCTTGACCAGCACCTCGTCGGGCTTGATGCGCAGGTCGTCGGTCGTCTCGAAGGCCGCGCCGGGGGCGGGCGTCTTTTTCAATAGGGCTTTCATTCGAAGAAATTCCTCGCCACGAACAGCAGGTTCTCCTTGCGCTCGCGGATGCGCCGGTAGAAGTACGGGAACCAATGGCTGCCGTACGGGACGTAGATGCGCACCGTGTGGCCCGCCTCGCGCAGCTCCCGCGCGCGCTTGCCGCGGATGCCGTACAGCATCTGCAGCTCGTAGTCGGACTTGACCAGGCCGGCCGCGTCGAAGGCCTTCAGCGCCGCCTCGATGCGCGCGTCGTCGTGCGTGGCCATGGCGGGGATCGGGGCTTTCGCCAGGATCGCCGCGCAGCGGTCGTAGCTCGCGTCCACCTCCCTCTTGTCCTGGAAGGCGACGGAGGCGGGCTCCTTGTAGGCGCCCTTGCATAGGCGCACGCGCGCCTTGCGCTCGACGGCGTCCCTGCAGTCAGCCTCGGTGCGGCGCAGCATCGACTGGAGCACGATCCCGACGCCGGGGTGCTTCTCGTGCATGGCGTAGAAGATGTCGAGCGTCTTCTGCGTCCACTGCGAGCCTTCCATGTCGATGCGCACGAAGGTCTTCAGGCGCTCCGCCTCGGTGACGATGCGGTGGAGGCTGTCGGTCGCGAGCTTCTCGTCGAAAGCGAGCCCGAGTTGGGTGAGCTTCAGCGAGATGTTGGCGTCCACGCTGGACTCGGCGAGGCGGCGCAGCATCGTCAGGTTCTCCTCGGCGGCGGCGAGCGCGTGCTTCTCGTCGAGGCTGTCCTCGCCCAGGTTGTCGAGCGTGGCCTTGAGGCCGTCGGCGTTCAGCGCGCGCACGGCCTCGATCGCGTCGGAGATGTCGTCGCCCGCGACGAAACGCGAGGCGAGGAAGGTCAATGCTCTCATCGCCGCGATTCTAGCATTCCCGCCGGGCTGATGGAACAAAAGCGGCGGCTCGATCGTATGGTAGAGGCGCCCCTGGCGAAAATAAAACGGCGGCGCTACAATGGAGGCATGAAACCGCGCATGGGAACGTTCTTTACGGAGTGCGTCGTCTCGAACCAGGTCGCCAGGGAGCGGAGGACGCCCCGCCGGCTCCTCGTGGACACGGGCAGCGAGCTCACCTGGATCGACTCTCAAGCGCTCCGGGACATCGGCGTGACGCCGGAGAAGACCGAGTTGTTCGAGTTGGCGGACGGCAAGACGGTGAGCCGCGAGGTCGGCTTCGCGCTGATCAACACGGCGGGCCGGACCACGACCGACGAGGTCGTGTTCGCCCTGGAGGGCGACCTTCAGCTCCTCGGCGCGCGCTCCTTGGAGGGCCTCAATCTGGCCGTGGATCCCGCCCGCAAGCGCCTGGTCGCCGCCGGCCCGCTGCCCGCCGCCGCCGCGCTACAGGCCGAGCCGGTCTAGGACCGACGACGGGCCCGGCGTCCGGTCGAACAGGACGATCAGCCAGCCGATCAGGAACAGGACCCCGCCGATCGGCGTGACGGCCCCCCACTTCCGGCCCCCCGTCAGCGCCAGGAGGTAGAGGCTGCCGGAGAACAGGGCGATGCCGGCGGTGAAGCACCAGGCGGCCTTGGACGGACCGCGCAATGACGCGAGCAGCAGCAGGGCCAGCGCGTGGTAGACCTGATAGCGCACGCCGGTCTCGAAGACCGCGAGCATGTCCGGCGTGAGCTTCGCCTTCAGCGCGTGCGCGCCGAACGCGCCCAGGCCGACGGCGAGGAACATCAGGCCCGCGCCCAGGCGGGTCATCACGGCGGCGGTCACCGGCTACTCCGCGTCGAGCGGGTCGTACACCATGACCCCGTTCTGGTCGCGGCGGACCAGGTGGAAGTAGGTCAGCAGCTCCTCGGCCCGCGGGTTGCCGAGCGCGACGATCGCCGCCGAGCGCATCCGCGGGTCGCGGTCGCGCGTCGCGATCTCCTCGAGGAGGTCCTTCTGGCTCGAGGTGACGCGGTTGGAGTGCAGCAGGATCGCGGCCTTGCGCGCGGACGCGGGCGTGCCCGTGTCGCGCGCCAGGTCGTAGGCGAGGTCGCGGACCTCGCTGTATCCCATCAGGCCGTAGGAGCTCTTGAGCGCCTCCGCGCGGGCCGCCTCGCTCGAGTCGCGCTTGGCGATGTCGAGGAGCTGGTCCTTGACCCGGCTGTCGTTGGCGCCGAACAGCGCCCAGATCGCGGCGAGGCGCACGGACGGCTCGCTCTCGCGGCGAGCGGCGTCGAGGACGTCGTCGCGCACGTCGGAGCGCTGCGCGACCATCCAGAACAGGGCCTTGTAGGAGACCGCGCGCAGGCCGGCGTCGCTCCCGCGGCGGGCGTAGTCGAGCAGGGCCTGGTGGATCTCGCTGTTGCCGGAGACGACGGAGAGGGTCTTCGCGGCCTCGCGACGGACGGCGAGGTCCTCGGCGGAGCTCTTGTACACGTCGAGGACGCGGTCGCGCGTGCTCGAGCGCTGGGCCACCCAGGCCTTCAGAGAGCGCACGGCCTGGCGGCGCACCTCGGGGTCGGAGTCGCGCAGCAGGTCGAGAAGGGTGTCCACCTCGTTCCACGAGGCGGTCTTGAACGCGGCGCCCAGCTCGGCGCGGACGCCGGCGGCGGCGGAGAAGAAGGAGGCGTCGGACGACGGCGCGGCGGACGCGGCGAGGGCGGCGGCAACCAGCCAGGTGGTCATTATCATAATCTGGATTCTGCCAAAGCCCCCGCCCGAAAACAAGACCCGCGTGGGCCCATTTTCCGTCGTATTTTCAGCGCATGGACTTCCAGAACTTCTGGAAGTCGGCGGGCGGCGGCGCCTCGAACCGCGCCGGGCGCCCGGTGAACGGGTGCTCGAAGGCGATGCGATAGGCGTGCAGCATCAGGCGGGGCGCGGCGGGCACGCCCTTGCGGTCGAACTCGCTGTCCCCCATCACGGGATGGCCGATATGGGCCAGGTGGGCGCGGATCTGATGGGTGCGGCCGGTGAGCGGCTTCGCCTCGACGAGGCAGGCGGCCTTCTTCTTGGTGACGACGCGGAAGCCGGTCTCGGCGGGCTTGCCCAGCGGCGTGACGACGATCTGGCGCTGGCCCGGCTCGCGGCCGATGGGCGCCGACACGCGCGAGGTCGGCGGCGGGACGCCGCGCACGATCGCGCGGTAGGTCTTGTCCATGTACCGCTCCTTGAACATGTCGGTGATCGCCGCGTAGGTCTCCGGGTCCTTCGCGACGAGGAGCACGCCGCTCGTCGGGCGGTCGAGGCGGTGGACGATGCCGCAGCGGGGCGTGCCCGCCTTCAGGATCGCGGGACGATGCACCTGGAGCTCGGCGGCGAGGTTGGTCTCGCGCCCGGCGCGCGCGGCCTCGGGGCTTTTCAGCCACGAGTCCCCTAACGGATGCATCAGCAGGCCCGTGGGCTTATTGAGGACGAGCAGGCGCTTGTCCTCGAAGATCACCCAGGACTCGAAATCGTCGGAGGAGGCGGAAGCCGTCTCCGGCAGCTCGACCTCGATCTTCTGCCCCTCGAGGATGGGCTCGTCGGCGTCGACGACCTTGCCGTCCACCGTGACCATGCCGCGCTCGATCATGTCCTTGAGGAAGGCCCGGCTGAAGCCGGTGAGGTTCTTGGCGAGGAACGCGTCCAGGCGGGGCAGGTCGTTCTCGACGATCAGGCGTTTCTTCATGCGGGTTTTCTCCGGGAAGCGAGGGCAGCGCAGGTCGCCCCGGCGGCCGCGAGCGCGACCCACTGCGACGGCGACAGGCCGAGGACGAAGGCGCCGCGGTCGTCGCCGCGCAGGAACTCGACGGCGAAGCGCAGGGCGGCGTAGCCTATGATGTAGGACGCGAGGCCGGCGCCCTCCCGCCAGCGCTCGTCCGCGACCCGCGGCAGGACGAAGCGGGCGAGGACGCCGAACAGGGCCAGATTCAGGACCGCCTCGTACACCTGGGTCGGATGGCGGGAGGGGTCGCCCGCCATGGAGATCCCCCAGGGCAGGTCGGTGTGGCGGCCGTAGCAGCAGCCCGCGGCGAGGCAGCCGAACCGTCCGATGCCGTGTCCGAGCGCGAGCGCGGTCATGCACCAGTCCGCGAGCTTGAGGAACGGGAGCCCGCGCCTCCAGGCGTGGTAGAACCCCGCCGCGAGGCCGCCGATCAGGCCGCCGTAGAACACGAAGCCGTAGCGCAGGGCCTCGACCGTGAACGCGAACGAGCCGGGCGTCACGAGGAAGTACATGATCTTGCCGCCGACGAAGGCGCCGCCGAACACCCAGTAGACGATGTCCCAGATCTGGTTCTCGCTCAGGCCCATGTCCGCGCGGCGGGAGACGAGCCAGCGCACGCCCAGGAACCAGCCGAGCGCGACGAGCACGCCGTAGGTCGAGACCTCGACCGGCCCGAGCGTCAGCAGGACGGGGAGCATCGGCTCCTCCAGGCCAGTATGGCCGCGGAAGCGGCGAGCAGGCCCGCGCCGAGCGCCTGGCCCTGCGTGAGAGGCCCGAGGAACGGCAAGGTGTCGCCGCGCAGGAACTCGAGGGAGGAGCGCATGATCCCGTAGGCGGCGAAATGGCCGGCCGCGACGAGCCCGGGCTCGACCTTGCCCTTCTCGGTCGCGAGCAGGACGCGGTAGAGGATCGCCGCGACGATCAGGTCCCCCGCCGCCTCGTACAGCTGGACCGGGTGGAGGCGGACGCCGAGCAACTCCGGCGGGACCATCGAGCGGGGGTCGCGGAAGGTCACGCCCCACGGGAGGCTCGTCGGCTGGCCCTGGCAGCAGCCGGCGAGGAAGCAGCCGAGGCGGCCGAACGCGTGCCAGAACAGGGCGGTGAGGAACATGTAGTCGGCGAGCTTGAGCACCGGGATCTTTTTCCAGAGCGCGAAGCCCGCGACCGCGAGCGGCACGCTGACGAAGCCGCCGAACGCGGAGTAGCCGTTCATCAGGGACAGGCCGGGGCGGACGCCGTACTGGAGCATGAAGAGGAGCTTGCCGCCGAGGAAGCCCGACAGCACGGCGAGGTTGATCAGCGCCCAGAAGGACTCCTCGTCGCGCAGGCCCATCTTCTCGCGGCGCAGCCACAGCAGCCGCGCGCCGATCACGCCCCCGAGGGTGATCGCGGCCCCGTAGCCGTACAGCTTGAAGGGGCCGAACGCCAGGAGGACGGGGCACATGGGCCTATTGTAGCCCATATCTCTCCGCGGCGGCTTCGCGCGCGGCGATCCATTTCTCATTAACGGTATTTTTGACCCGTTGACCGGCCCAAGGGCCGCCCCTAATACTGATACGTCTCGTCAAAAAATCAGGAGAAAACATGCTCAAAAATCTGGCGGTCGCCTTGATTCTGGCGCAGTTCGCGTCTTTCGCGGCAGCGCAGGCCGACGAGGAGGAGGCTTCCGAGGGGGCCCAAGCCGAAGACGAAGTGAAAGCCCCCGAACCGGAGGCTATACGGCCGCCCGCTCAAGCGGACTCAGGCGGAGCCGGGCTCCAGATGCGGGGAAGAAGGGAGACAAACAGACCCAACACGGACTTCTCATCCACCGGCAGCGGCGGTTCGGCCTCAGGGGTGGGTCAGGCCGTCGAGGGCGCCCGGAATGCCGGACGGGCCCCCGGCGGCCGGGATTGTTCCCAGGCCGCGGCCCGGGCCGCCGACATCAAAAAGCAGCTCGCCCTCGCCAGAATCGCCAGTCACGATCTCGAAACAGAATGGCAGTTGAGGAGAGCGCTGGCGCACCACGCGATCAGCCGGTATCTCTACGAAAATCCCAGCGCATGCGCGTACCAAGAGGCGTTGGCGGCACATGAGGAGGCCGAGGAGGCGTGGCATAGGTACACCAACTCAACGCGAAGCGCGCTGCCCGGCCATGCCCCGATTTGCCCGCCTGGGAAGGTCCCGAAGGAAAAAAACTGGTGGCGCAATCATAAAAAATATAAAGGTGGACACTGTCGCGGCGCCTATTAGTACTACTGTGTCCCGGCCGGAGAAACCATGCTCAAGAATCTCGCCGTCGCCCTGACGCTGACTTTCGTCGCGGCGCTCGCCGGAGCGCAACCTCAGACCACTCAGCATTACGAGACCGCGGATGAAGGCGAACCGTCCGAGGATGTCGAGGAGCCTCAGGCCCAGCCTCCCGAGCCCGCTCCGCGCCCCGAGCGTCCCGCCCGCCCCATTTTTAGCGGCCGCCCCTCCGCCGCGAGCGCCCGGACGCAATCTTCCGGGAACGCGGCTCAGGGCGGCGGCGCGAGCGCCGATCCGACCTCCTCGGATTCCTGCGCCGCCGTAGCCTGTTCGGAAGATTTTCCTCTCAAGGATTCGAGCGGCCGCTGCTACCACTGGGCCGGGGCAAGCTGTCGGCAGCTATGCTTAAATGGAGACACTAACAACTGCCTCCGGCCGGGCTATTCCGAGGGAGAATGCTTGTGCTCATATCCCGTCGATTTCTCTCCCGCTTACGAAGAGGAATGCATCGGGAATCCCCAAAAGGTTTTTCAGCCCGGGAAGGGCGCCTGCACGCCTTCAAACGGCGATCGGGCCCCGAGCGGCGGGGCGAGAAAGCCGGAAGACCCGTCTGCGGGCTCGAATACCGCGGCCAATTGTCCGGCGCCGCCGGCCGGAACATTGCTGTACAGCACCGCTCAGCGGGATAACTATACCCCGCGCAACTTCCATTATGCCTTCAACACTCCCGGCATGCCGCTGGATAGCAAGGTGCTGGCGGGCAAGCCCAAAGCCTACGCATTCGTCAACAAGTATACGCCGGCGTCCAAGAGAGGAGGTCGCGTCGCTACTGAGGATGGCAACCGTGGCAGCGGCCTCAAGGACATGGCGATCAGCGAGTGTCCGGGACAATTCTCGGGCGTGCCGGCCGGATGCGCCGTCTCGAGAACGCTCACCGGAGGAGTGTACTGGACATACGACGGCAGCAAGTACGCGAAAATGTTCAATGCATGCAGGATCGAACCCGGCCGGACGTATTACCTCAACATCCGCACCTCGGGCATTCCAGAAGCGGGCTTCCTGCTCTACATCCAATAAACAAGCATCCTGGTACATGAACGGGACCGCCTAGGCCCACTCCCGATCTTTTTCACAGAGCTAGGGCGCTTGATCATTCGAGCGCGCGCAGCGCGTCGTGCGCGAGGCGCAGGTCGCCGGGGCGCAGAGCCGCTCGAGCATGACTATACGCAGGTTTATCGAAACATGCACATTACTCTGCGTCAAGGCCTTCCTTGTATATTGAAAATCCGGTTGCAAAGACCGAATTTTCAATGTACACTTTCCTTGTGATCCAGCGCCGCCGGCATCTCCAGGCCGTGCAGTCCCTGCTGTCCAGGAACCCCGTGGTCGCCATCCTGGGCGCTCGTCAGGTCGGTAAAACCACTTTGGCCAAGGAGGCTCGCCTCGCCGGCCGCGGTCCGGCCGCGTGGTTCGATCTCGAGGACCCGGCCCATCTGGGGCGTCTGGCCGACCCCATGCTCGCCTTGCGCGGGCTGCGCGGACTGGTCGTGATCGACGAGGTCCAGAGGCTCCCCGGGCTGTTCCCGATCCTGCGCGTGCTCGCCGACCGTCCGGGCCGGCCCGCGAAGTTCCTTCTGCTGGGAAGCGCCTCGCCCGACCTCAAACGGCAAGGCTCGGAGTCCCTGGCGGGGCGGATCGCACATCACATCCTCCCGCCGTTGGGTTTGGACGAGGCGGGACTTTCCTCGTTGGAGCGACTCTGGGTGCGGGGCGGGTTTCCCCGGGCCTTTCTCGCCCGCTCGGAGGCGGCCAGCGTCGAGTGGCGCCGGGAGTTCATATCCGCATTCCTCGAACGAGACCTGCCCCAGCTTGGGTTCGGCCTGCCGGCGCGTACGATGCATCGTTTTTGGACCATGCTGGCCCATTACCACGGCCAGATCTGGAATGCCTCGGAGTTCGCCCGCTCCTTCGGGGTCGCCGATACGACCGTGCGGAATTATCTCGACGCCCTCTCCGCGACTTTTCTCGTGCGCCAGCTCCAGCCATGGCACGAGAACCTCGCTAAGCGGCAGGTGAAGTCTCCGAAAGTCTATCTATCGGACAGCGGCCTCCTGCACGCTTTGCTCGGCATAGAGAGCAAGGGAGCGCTCGAGAGCCACCCTCGGCTCGGCGCTTCCTGGGAGGGCTTCGCCTTGGAAACGGCGATCCGGACTTTGGGCGCGAGGCCCGAGGAGTGCTATTTCTGGGCGACGCATGCCGGGGCTGAGCTCGACCTTCTGGTCGTCAAAGGGGGAAAACGCTTTGGTTTTGAGTTCAAGCGGACCGAGGCGCCCGCCCTCACTCCCTCCATGAAGATCGCGCTTAAGGATTTAAAGCTCCACCGGCTCGACGTGGTCCATGCCGGGCAGGAGACCTTCCCCCTCGCGGAAAAGGTGCGAGCGATCCCGTTGGACCAGGTTCGCCTCTAGCGCTTCTTTTGCGGCGGCGGGAAGCGGTACTCGATCTCGCCCTTCTTGATGTAGCCGAGCTCGCGGCGGGCGAGGCGCTCGACGGGGCCGTCCCCGGAGCGCAGGGCCTTGAGGCGGCCGTCGAGCTCCTTCTCCTCGGCCTGGAGCGCGACGATCTCCTTGTTGAGGCGGCGCAGCTCGAGCCAGTTGCGCGTCAGCGAGCGGAAGCCGCCGTTGCCGAAGAACACGAAGATCAGCGCGGCGCCCGTCAGCAGCCGGCCCCAGTGCGCGCGGACGAAAGCGGACGCGCGCCGGGCCCGGTCCTTCACCGCGCTCCGGCCGTGGCCGCGAACGCGGAGCCGCCCGCGTAGCTGGCCTTCTTGCCCAGGGCCGCCTCGATCTGCAGGAGGCGGTTGTACTTGGCCAGGCGCTCGGAGCGGCACGGCGCGCCGGTCTTGATGGCGCCCGCGTTGAGGGCGACGGCGAGGTCCGCGATGAACGCGTCCTCGGTCTCCCCGCTCCGATGGGAGATGACCGTCGAGAACCCGGCATTCTGCGCGTCGGTGACGGCTTTGACCGTCTCGGTGATCGTGCCGATCTGGTTGAGCTTGATGAGGATGGCGTTGGCCGCCTTCTCCTTGATGCCGCGCGCCAGGAACTCCGGGTTGGTGACGAACAGGTCGTCGCCGATCAGACGGAAGCGGTCGCCGAGCTTGGCCGTCATCGCCGCCCAGCCGGACCAGTCGTTCTCGTCCAGGGGATCCTCGATGGAGACGATGCCGTGCTTGGCCGCCCAGCCGGCGTACACCTCGGCGATCTCGACGCTGCTCAGGGCCTTGCCCTCGAGGACGTACTTGCCGTCCTTGTGGTACTCGCTGGCCGCGCAGTCGAGCGCCAGGCGCACCTTGCCCTCGTAGCCGCCTTCCTTGATCGACGCCGCGAGGATCTCGAGGACCTCGAGGTGGGTCTTCAGGCGCGGGGCGAAGCCGCCCTCGTCGCCGACCGCGGTCGTCATCTTGAGCGCGGCGAGCTTCTTCTTGAGGATCTGGTAGATCTCCGCGCCGGCGCGCAGGGCGTCGGCGAAGGTCGGGGCGTCGACCGGGACGATCATGAACTCCTGAACGTCGAGGCCGCTGTCGGCGTGCTTGCCGCCGTTGACGACGTTGAGCATCGGCGCGGGCAGTAGCCACTTGTCGGACGTGATGCCGTAGGCCTGGCGGAGGAAGGCGTACAGCGGCGTCTTGGCGGAGGCGGCCGCGGCGCGGGCCGTCGCCATGGAGACCGCGAGTATGGCGTTGGCGCCCAGACGTCCCTTGTTCGGGGTGCCGTCGAGCGCGATCATCACGGCGTCGAGGCCGGCCAGGTCGGAGGCCTCGCGGCCCTTCACGGCCTTGGCGAGCTCGCCGTTGGCGTTGGCCACGGCCTTGAGGACGCCCTTGCCGAAGTAGCGGGCCTTGTCGCCGTCGCGCAGCTCGACGGCCTCGTGCTCGCCGGTGGACGCGCCCGAGGGCACGCCCGCCCAGCCGACGGACCCGTCCGAAAGGACGACCTCGACCCCGACGGTCGGGAAGCCCCGGCTGTCCAGTATCTCTTGAGCGCGAACGGATTCGATTTTAGCCATGTTTAGAATTTCCCCGACAGCATTTTTTTGCCGGCGTCGATCATCTCCGCCAGGCGCTTGGGCGTGTGCGCCTCGGCGTACACGCGGAAGACCGGCTCGGTGCCGGAGCTGCGCAGGCCGAGCCAGGCCCCGTCGCGCAGGATGAACTTGAAGCCGTCGGCCTGGTCGATGCGCCAGACCGAGGACCCCGCGAGCTCGAGCGGCGGCTTCGTCTTCAGCCGCGCCTCGAGCTCGATGATGTCGCGCAGGCGGTCCATCTTGTAGTTGAGGCGGGCGCCGTGGAAGGCGCCAAGGCCCTTGAACAGCCGGTCGCGCACCGTCGTCAGCGGCTTCTTCTCGAAGGCGACGAGCTCGAGCATCAGGACGCAGGCGAGGATGCCGTCTTTTTCAGGAACATGCCCGCGGATCGAGAGGCCGCCGGATTCCTCGCCGGCGATCAGGAAGGGCCCCGAGCGCAGCAGCTCGCCGAGGTACTTGAAGCCGACCGGCGTCTCGCGCGTCTCCGAGCCGTGGGACTTGGCCACGGCGTCGATGAAGTGGGAAGTCATGACCGAGCGCGCGGCCTTGCCCTTCAGGCCGCGGTTGACGACGAGGTGCTCGTAGGCGAGCGCGATGACCTCGTTCGGCTGGATCCAGACGCCGCCCGCGTCGATGATGCCGAAGCGGTCGCCGTCGCCGTCGCAGGCGAGGCCGAGGTGGAGCTTCTGCTTCTTGACCTGCTCGGCGAGGTCCGCCGTGGACTCGGGCGTCGGCTCGGGCGAGATGCCGCCGAGCAGGACGTCGCGGTCCTCGTTGCGCGCGAAGACTTCCACGCCCAGGCGCTCCTCCAGGAACGCGCGCAGGTACAGGCGCGCGGAGCCGTGCATCGCGTCGACGCCGACCTTGAGCTTGGCCTTCTTGATGGCCTTGACGTCGAGCAGGCTCTCGAGCTGGTCGAAGTAGGACTTCCGGAAGTCGACCTTGTCGACCCAGGCCTCGCGGGTCGACCGCTCGTCCGTCATCGTCTTGATCGCGTGGTCGCCGAGGAGCTCGATGCGGCGCTCCAGGTCGTTGGTCACGTTCGGGGAGGCCGAGCCGCCCCAGTAGGGCATCCACTTGAAGCCGTTGTACTGGGCGGGGTTATGGGAGGCGGTGATCATCACGCCGCCGACGGCCCTGTTGGCGAGCACGGCCCAGGCGACGGCCGGCGTCGGCAGGTCGGCGGAGGCGAGCAAGGTCCGGATGCCGTCGTTGGCGAACACCGCGGCGACCTCGTGCGCGAAATCCTCGGACTGGAAGCGGGTGTCGTAGCCCACGACGACGGTCGGCACGCGGGAGGGCGCCGTCCCCGCCAGGAACTGGCGGTAATCGTCGCTGTTGTAGCCGACCTCGGTGCTCTCCTTCACGCACCCAGCCACGCTGTGGGCGACCTTGCGAACGTTCTGGAACGTGAAGTCGTCCGAAACGACGCCGCGCCACCCGGAAGTGCCGAATCTGATCATTGATCCCCTTGAGCCGTTTGAATCGTGGGCGGCATATTAGGATAAGCGCGGCCAAAGGTCAATGACCCTGTTACGGCAGAGCCGTTCTGGGTCTTAGGACCCATTGACGCCTGGGCCCTTAGGCCTATGGCGCGAAGGGGCCCCCGGGGCTATGCTGTGGGGGTCGCAGGAAAGAACGGAGAATCCGTATGAAAACCCCGAACCCCCTCGCCGCCGCGCTGCTCCTGATCGCCGCCTCCGCCGCGGCCCAGCCCTTCTCCGCGGGCGCCGGAACCGGCTTCACCATGCCCGCCGGCAACTCGAGCCCCTTCCTGCTCGCCCCCGGCGCCGGCCCGATCGACGAGATGGTCTTCAAGTGCGGCACCGTGCCCTACGTCGCCTGCACCGCCGCCCAGTTGAACCTCCGCGAGGCCGTGCGCACCTCCGGGAAGTGCCCCCAGCCGGCGATCCCGTCCTGCGTCGACTACCTGATGAGGAACGCCGGCACGGCGCCGATCCAGCTGCTCGGGAATCAGGCCAACCCGTCCACGGCGAACGACGAGTTTTTCAAGAAGTGCGGGACCGTTCCCTACCGCCTGTGCACGTCCGAGGAGGAGGCGCAGAAGGCCGCGTGGGAGAAGGAGCAGGCGAAGCGCGCCGCCGAGTCCGGCCTCCCCTATGACAAGCAGCCCGGCTTCATCGGCCCGCCCGCGCCTCCCATCAACGCCTCCAACAGCGTCGGCATGTTCAGCGACCCGCCGGCGTTCTCCCCGGCCGAGTTCCAGAAGGAGATGGCCGACGCGCGCAGCGATAATCCCTATCCCGTCATCGACCTCGGCGACAACCGCTACGGGATCGTGACGCCGGACGGAGAGGTCCAGGTCTGCGGCAAGGGCCTCTGCGCCGGCACCCGCGCCCCCGGCGAGATCCCGGACTTCCATGACAAGGTCCAGATGGCCCGCGCCGAGAGCGCCGGCTTCACCGGGTCCTCCGGCGGCGGCCAGGCGGGCCGGAACGCCCCCGCCACCCCCGGCATCAACAACGCCGGACAGACCGGCTCTCCGAACCAGGCCGCCGACCAGACCAACCCCTCCGACGAGGCGAAAGGCATGGGCCGCCAGGCCGCCGCCGACTCCGCGGCCGTGTCCGGGGCCTCGGGCTCCCCCTCCGGCACGGGAGGCTCGATCGCGTCCAACGGCTCCTCCTCCGGCGGCGCCACCGCCGAGCAGGTCATCAAGACCAAGGCGGCCTCGCTCGGCAGCATCGAGATCACCTACACGCGCCTGCAGAAGACCGAGGACGACATCAAGGGCGCGGCCGGGGCCTTCAGCAGCGGCCAGATGACCGGCTTCGCGTCGCCGAACGCGCCGTCCGCCTCCGGCCGGCTGGCCGAGCCGCCCGTGGACGAGAAGTACCTGGGCAAGATCCAGGCGTCCTCGAACGAGTAGCCTAGGTCCATGGGCCTAGGCCCTCCCGGGCCCTAGGACACTGAGCGTCGAAGCCCTTTCCCGCTATCCTCTTAGTAGGAAAGGACATGGGAACCAAGCTCATGACGGCGATGTTCGCGGCGCTGCTGACGATGGCGGCGCTGTCCGCCTCGGCGGAGGTCACCAGCCCCACGGTCACCCACGACCCCCTGATGCGTCAGATCATGAGTCATCAGCTCACCATGCCCGCCGGCGGCGTCACCGGCTCCACGCGCCTCGGCTCCGGCCAGGCGATCACGATCAGCCTCGTCGACCCGCTCGCCCCCCTCAAGCCCGTCGCGGGCCTCGCCGAGAAGACCGCCGAAAAGCCCGCCAAGGCGAAGGCCGCCCGCAAGGTCCGCCGCGCCGACGAGCAGCTCCGGAAGATGTCGGACGAGAAGCGCGCGGCCGACTGGTCCGGCCGAAAGTAGCCGGCGCCTAGAGCTTCGCGCCGAACAACGCCCGCGAGACGCTCTCCGGGCACTCCTGCTGGGGCAGATGGCCGCATCCCGGAACCAGCTCCACGCGCGAGCCGCGCACGCCCTTGCGGAAGCGCTCGGCGAACTCCGCGGGCAGGACGCCGTCGGCGCTCCCCCACAGGATGACCGTGTCGGCCTTCACGTCCTTGAGGCGGGAGTCGAGGACGTCCTCGAGCTTGAGCGCCTCCAGGATCGCGCGCGTGGGCCGCGCGCGGATGGACGCCACGGCCGCGGGCCAGGCCCGATCCGGCACCGCCCGGGGCTTGCCGTAGGCCTTGGCGTTGAAGGCCTTCATCGCCGGGATCGTCGGGTCCGCCAGGACCTTCGCCGCCTCGAGAGAGCGCGCGGTCGGGTCGCTGAGCCCCGCCGCGTTGACGAGCACGAGGCGGCGCACGCCCTGGGGCCAGTCCACGGCGAGCCAGCCCGAGATCCAGCCGCCGAGGCTGTTGCCCGCCACGGTCCATTCCGGGCAGCGCGGCTCGAGCGCGGCGCGCAGCACGCGCGCCTGCGCCCGGATGCCGTAGTCGGCCGCGGGCGCCGAGCCGTCCGTCCCGGGCATGTCCACCGCGAGCAGCATGATCCCCTCGGGGGGAAGCGTCGCGCCGCCGCGGCCGAGCATGGTCTTGTCCCAGGTCATCGCCGAGTCGCCCATCCCGTGGACGAGCGCCACGCAGCGGCACGGCGCCCCGGGGCGGCAGGAGCTCAGCTCATAGGCGAGCAGCGGCCCGGCGGGCACGCGCTGGGCGCCGCCCCGCCGCAGCGCCAGCCGGCGCAGCGCCATGTGCGTCTGGAACGGGGCGAAGGAGACCGCGGCCGCGAAGACAGCGGCGGCGCACAGGACGCCGAGCAGCCCCGCGACGATCGCGCGCTTCATCCGACGATCATAACAAACGATAATCTTGGTGTCAGGCATTCCGCTTTTTTCAGTTTTCCGCGCGAGCGGGGCGAAAACTGAAAAAAGCGGAATGCCTGACACCGATTCAGCTTGTTAGAATAGCGGGCATGACGAAGAGCGCCGAGCTGGTGTCGCGCTGCGCGCTGGCCAAGCCGGCGGCCGGAGCCTGCTCCTGGTGCGCGCAGGCGCTGCCCGCGGCTCGGCGCATGTGGTGCCGGGACCGCTGCGCGACGGCGTTCTGGAAGAACCACTGGTGGCCGCGCGCGCGGCGCGCGGCGAAACGGCGGGACAAGTACGCCTGCGTGCGCTGCGGCGGCGGCCGCCCGCTCGAGGTCAACCACATCGCGCCCTGCCTCGGCGCGCACGGCGAGATCAGCTGCGCCCATCACCTCGTCAACCTCGAGACCTTATGCGTGCCCTGCCACCGGGCCCACACGGCGTCAGCGGTCGGCGTCCCGAAGCCCGTGAGGGCCGACGACGACCGAGGCGAAAAAGATCATGAGCGCGGCCTGCCACAGGCCTGAGAACCGGCTCGTCCATCCGTGCATGGGAACCTCCCGTATCCGCGAGCACAGCCTAGCGCGTAACGCCCCCCCGCTCCATGCCCGCGCTGTGACGCTTTGGTCCCATTTTTTACTGCTAGACTTGAGCCATCGATAAGCACGCCCTCTACGCCGCCGCCGTCCAGCAGCCCGACGCCGACGTCCGCTTCTTCCGGGAGATGTACCGGGAGCTGAAAGGCCGGGGGCCCAAGCTCCTGCGCGAGGACTTCTGCGGGACCTTCGGCGTGTGCTGCGAGTGGGTCAAGCTCGGCCCCGGCTACCGCGCCTACGGGCGCGACCTCGGCGCGAAGCCGATCGCGTACGGAAAGAGGTATTTCCTGTCCCGGCTGGCGCCCGAGCAGAGGCGGCGCGTCGCGATCGAGCGCAAAGACGTCCTCGCGCCCGGCGGGCCGAAGAGCGACCTGATCATGGCGATGAACTTCTCCTACTTCATCTTCAAGGAGCGCGCGGCGCTCAAGGCCTACTTCAAGAACTGCTTCCGCAACCTCCGCCGCGGCGGCGTGCTGGCGATGGACTGCTTCGGCGGAGGCGGCGTCCACCGGCCGAACAAGGAGAGCACGGTCCACCCCCGCTTCACCTACTACTGGGAGCAGTACGACTACGACCCGGTGCACAACACGGCCCGCTGCGCGATGCACTTCAAGCCCAAGGGCGGGCGGAAGATGCTGGACGTCTTCACCTACGATTGGCGCGTCTGGACCGTCGCCGAGATCCGCGAGCTGCTGGCCGAGGCGGGGTTCCGGAGGTCGCACGTCTACTGGGAAGGCGACGACGGGAGGCGGGGCAACGGCAAGTTCGCCCGAGACGAGAACGGCGGCCGCGAGGAGATCTGGATCGCGATGATCGCGGCCGAGAAGTAGCGACCGGCTGTCCTTGATCCAAATCTTGCATTAGGAACTAGGTTGGGATCGGCCATGGCGCCTTAAAGGCGTTGATGCTGGCGAATAATCCGTCGAACCAAGCCCGGCGTTGCCGCGGCAAACTGATCCGTTGGACCTTCTTTCGGCCATTTCGTCCGACCCAGCTTCCTAATGCAAAGCATTGGAAGCGCATCGTGGAAAGGCGAACCGCTTTCGGCGCTTTTAGTAACGCCTGCCGGAACACGCTCATCAAATTGTAGGCCAACATCACG